>CAYMXF010000029.1:0-13028 GCA_964393935.1 uncultured Planctomycetaceae bacterium | reverse complement strand
TCCGGCACCGGCAAGAGCCTCGTCGCCCGAGCGGTCCATCACCGCAGCGATCGCCGCGAGAAGCCGTTCATCGAGGTCTCGTGCGGCGCGCTGCCCGAGACGCTGCTGGAGTCCGAACTCTTCGGCCACATGAAAGGGGCCTTCACCGGCGCGGTCTCGAACAAGGAGGGCAAGTTCCGCGCGGCCGAGGGCGGGACGCTCTTTCTCGACGAGATCAACTCGGCGTCGCCCGCCTTTCAGGTCAAGCTCCTCCGCGTTCTCCAGGAGAAACGATTTGAACCCGTTGGGTCCAACGAGACGCTGACCGCCGACGTCCGCGTCATCCTCGCGTCGAACGTGGACCTGAAGCGCGAGGTGGAGGCCGGCCGGTTCCGCCAGGACCTCTACTATCGCGTGAACGTCCTGACGCTGAACATGCCGCCCCTCGTCGAGCGCCTCGGCGACATCCCGCTGCTCGCCGACAACTTCCTCAAAAAGTATTGCGCGGAGAACAAGCGGCAAATCCTCGGCTTCGAGCAGGCGGCGATGGACGCGCTCCAGCGATACCACTGGCCCGGCAACGTCCGTGAGTTGGAAAACGCCGTCGAGCGCAGCGTCGTGCTCTGCAAAGGTCGCCACATCACGATCGAAGACCTGCCGCCTTCCATCTTGGAGGCGCAGCCTGCGACCGGCCTGTCCACGCCGACGGCCTACAAGCCGGAATCGCTCAAGGCCGCGCTGGAGGAGCCGGAAAAGAAGATCATCGAGGCCGCGCTCCGCGTGAACCACTGGAACCGCCAGACGACCGCAGAGATGCTCGAAATCAACCGCACGACGCTCTACAAGAAGATGAAATACTTCGGCCTGGAGTACGACCCGGCGAAGCACGGGTCGAAGTAGGCGCTTTTCCGCGATCACAGCCGATGCGCTACCCCTAGGCAACTGCCTGGGGATTTTTTTCCGATCGCGCTGTAACAACTAATACAAGACCGATCACAAATACTCCAACAAACCCCGCCATCCGCAAGGTGAACTGCGGATGCGTCGGATCAGCCTCGAACTCTTTCATCCCTAGGAATGAATACATTCGCGGCACGCGCGTCGACGCCACCGCCAAGCCGTTATTCGCGATATGAATCAACATCGCCGGGTAGATCGACCCGCCTCGCAGAACGACGACGGCCAGCAGCATCCCGAGCAGCGTGTGGACGGGAATCTTGTCGATCTGCATGTGGAACAGCCCGAAGACCACGCCGACGACAAGCGCCGTCCGAAGCGTCGCGAGACTGTTGCGTAAGCCGGCCAATAGAAACCCTCGGAACAATAGCTCCTCACAAATTCCCGGCAGAATCGCCAAGACGACGAGCACCCAAACTAGCGACCCCGAAAACAGCATCTCCGCTTGTTTCGCCAATTCATCCACCTGCGGCGGGTAATACATGAACTGCACCTGCCGCAACAGGTTGGACACCGGTACGATCGACACGGCCAGCAAGAGAGTCCCGATGAGCGTGCGCCCGTTCGGCGGATGCAACGAAAACGTCTCGCGTAGTTCCAACTTGAGATACCAAGCTACCAGAAACGCCGGTCCGGCCAGCACCAGCACCTGCGACGCCGCCAGCACCCACTTGAATCGCAGCGCCGATGAGTGCAGGTCAATGAAATAACTCTGCCAATAGAAATTAAGCGGGAACAGTAGCGCGACCACGACGACGGCCATTGCCGCCGGGGGGAACGTTTGCGGTCGGATGAACCGCCGCTTAAACATCGTCTTATAGCTGCCGACGTCGGAAAACAGCACCGCTTCATGTCCGTACAACTTCGCCGCCGCCGTCACCGCCGCCGCCGCGTAAAACGCCGTGGACAAGAGGCACACCGTCATCGCCGCGGGCTGGTAGTTCCCGAGGAACAGTTCGCGGATCAGCACGACGACGTTTGCCACGGGTATCACGAGCAGAATCCCTTCGAGCTTGGTCGTCGGCATGTACGACACGACCATCGCCGGGATGAGAAACGCCATCATCACCGGCATCATGTAGTTCTGCGCCTCCTTGAACGTCCTCGCAAAGCTGCACGTCGCCAGCATCACCCCGCCCGCCAATACGGCGAACGGCAGCATCGCCAAAAGTACAATCGGCGCCGCCGTCGTCAGGAAACCCTTCTGTTGCGATGCTTCCTGTTCCAGTTGCTTGCGCCGTTCGAGATAATCGCGCTGCGAGTAGCCGCCGGAGGATTCCCGCTCCGCGTGCTGCGCGATGACTCGCTGGGCCTCCAATTCCTCGCCCACTGAACCCGGCCGCCGCATCGACGACGCCAACTCCGCGATCCGGCTGAAATGGAACATCGCCGTCATCGATCCGAGATTCAGCGCCGTGCTGAACATCGCGATCGTCACGATCACGCCGAACTTGCCCGCCACGATCTGACCGACCGGCACCGGCGAGACGGCCAGCGTCTCCAGCGTCCCCCGCTCGCGCTCGCCCGCCGTCAGATCGATCGCCGGATAGAGCGCCCCCGTCACCGTCATGATGACCAGCAGGAACGGAATCACCATGGCCAGGATCTTTGCGAACTGCTGCTGCGGGCTCGATGTCGAGAGGCTGCTGGAGAGGAGCGGCGTCAGCGTCCCCGTCCCGCCCGGTAGGGCCGACACTCGCTCTCTGACAATCCGTTCGGATTCGTTCACGAGAATGTTCTCCAATTGGCTATAGACGAATTCCGACCGCGGGTTCGTATCACAATGGATGATCTGGGCGACCCGGTTGACAGCGTCGGCAGGGTGTTCCCGGTCCGGCGGCGGTTCGAGGAGCAAGCCCGCGTGATAAGTTTGATCCGCCACCGCGTCCCAGAGCGACTTTCCAGGTTCGAGGACGACGATGTCCACCTGATCCGCGCGAAGATTGGCGCGCAGCCCTTCCACTACATCCAATTCGTCATCACTCGTGTCCGGCTTCTTCTGCGATGCCTCCCAACCTGCCCGCTGGGCATCGTCTCTCTTGAGAACGACTTCCAGCCATTTCTTATGCGCCTCCGTCGGCACGCAGACGGTGTATCGCTCCGCCTGTCGTCGGCCCGTCTCGGCCTTCAATGCCTGTACGATGATGACCATCAGCACCGGGTACAGCACGATCGGCACGAGGACCATCGCCATCAGCGTCCGCCGATCGCGCAGAGTCTCCACCAGCTCCTTGCGATAGACAACCCAAACTCGCCTGTAATCTTTCATCTTCGTACCAAACGCCGCGCCGCTAGGTAGGGCGGGTTCCACCCGCCTCCGACACACCGGCGGGCAGAGCCTGCCCTACGCCCTAGGTCCCGCTATATCGAGCACGTGTTCTTCCTGCCCGCACAGCTTCAAGAAAACTTCACTAAGCCGCTGCCGGCCCGATGCGGCCTGCAACTCCGCCAGCGTCCCCTCGCCCACCAGCCGACCCTCGTGGATCAGCCCACAGCGTTGGCACAGCCGCTCCGCGTCGTCCAGATAGTGCGTCGACATGATGATCGCCTTGCCGCGCGCGCCCTCCGAGCGGATGAAATCCAGCACGATGCGGTTCGTCAGCACGTCCAGTCCGAGCGTCGGCTCGTCCATGATCAAAATCGGCGGATCGCCCATCAGCGCTCGTGCGATGTTCGTCCGCTGTTTTTGACCGGTGGAAAGTCCTCCGCACCTCAAGCCGGCGAACTCGCCCATGTCCAGCCACTCGATCAACTCCGCGATGCGTCGCCGTACGGCCGTGCGCTCCATGCCCAGCAATTCGCCGAAAAAAGCAAGCAGTTCGCGCGGCGAGAGTCGCTGATACAGTCCCGTGCTCGCGGTCAGATAACCCAGGCACGCCTTCGCCGCGTTCCGATCTCTCGTCACGTCGAAGCCGTTGAGGCTCACCCGGCCGGAGGTCGGCGTAATCAGCCCGCTGACCATCCGCAACGCCGTCGTCTTGCCCGCGCCGTTGGGTCCGAGCAGTCCGTAGATTTCCCCTGGGGCAACCCGAAATGACAGACCGTTCACGGCCCACTTCTCGCCGCCCTCGGTCGTGGGGAATACTTTCGTCAATTCGCTGACTTCGACCATCGCTCGATCCGACCCCGTCCGCGCCGCGCTCCACACAAGACGACCGCTGCGTATAATATCGGCCAACACCGGAACCGAGATGTTGAATCATTCCTTGCTGCCGAACGACGCCGACCTGCCGCTACTGACGGACCTCTATCAATTGACGATGGCCGCGGCCTACCACGCCGAGGGGCTCCACACGCGGCGGGCGGTCTTCGAGCTGTTCGTCCGCCGTTTGCCGCACGACCGCTCGTTTCTACTCACCGCCGGGTTGGAGCAATTCATTCAGTCGGCTATGAACGTTCGCTTCCAAGACGCAGACCTCGCCTATCTTCAGGGGCTCCCTACGTTCCATGCCGTTAGTCCGGCGTTTTTTGAATACCTGAAGCAGTTTCGATTTACCGGCGATATCCATGCCGTCCCGGAAGGAACGATCATCTTCGCAAACGAGCCGCTCGTGCGCGTCCACGGCTCGCTCCTCGAAGCGCAGGTCCTCGAAACCATCGCCATCAACGGTCTGCACTTTCAAACCGCCGTCGCCTCCAAGGCCGCGCGCATCGTGATGGCCGCTCGCGGCCGGCCGGTCATCGAGTTTGGCACGCGCCGCTCCCCAGGCCCACAGGGCGCACTGCTCGCCGCCCGCGCCGCGCTCATCGCCGGCTGCACAGCGACCAGCAACGTCGCCGCAGCACGCATGTTCGGATATCCGCCCGCCGGAACGATGGCCCACTCCTGGATCATGGCCCACGACGACGAGAGCGCGGCCTTCGCCAAGTACGCCGACATCTTCCCGGAATCGACGATCGCCCTCGTCGATACCTACGACGTCGAAACCGGCATCCGTCGTGCGGCGGCGCTGGGCCCGCGCCTTTCCGGCATCCGCCTGGATAGCGGCGACCTCCTCGCGCAATCACGGCTCGCGCGCCAAATCCTCGACAGGGCCGGCTGCACGCACGCGAAAATCTTCGCCTCCGGCGATCTGAACGAATTCAAAATCGACGAGCTGCTCGCCGCCGGCGCGCCCATCGACGCCTTCGGCGTCGGCACGGAGATGACGACCGTCGCGGACGCCCCCGGCCTCGCGATGGTCTATAAGCTCGTCGAAGTCGAAGACGCCGGCGGCAACCTTCGGCCATGCCAGAAGACGTCCGCCGACAAACAAACGACGGGCCGCGCCAAGCAAATCTACCGCCGCGAGGAAAACGGCCGCTTCACCGGCGACACATTGACATCCGACGATGCACCCCCTGTTGAGGGCCGGCCCCTTCTCGTCCCCGTCGTCAAAGCCGGAAAAACCGTCTTGCCGTCCCCAACGATCGCGAAGATTGCCGAATACACCCGACATCAGATTTCACACCTGCCTGAGCCCCTCCGCGCCCTCCACGGCACGGCCCCCTATCCCGTCGATGTCCACGCCAGCCTCAAATCCGAGTAAGATGCTCGTGATCAAATTTGTGGAAAGAGGCCGCCTCTTTCGCTCTTCGTAATTCGTAATTCGACATTGCTTTCCAATGCCCCGTGACCGTTTCACCCGCTCATTCTTCGACGAACCGAAGCTCGCATCCGCGCTGATCGCGACCGTCGCTCCCCTCGCGCCGATCGACAAGACCTACAGCTACCTCGTCCCGCCGGAACTGGAGGGCCGCCTCGTCCCCGGCATGCGCGTCAGCATCCCTTTCGGCCGCAACCAGCGGCCGATCGAGGGCTTCTGTCTCGAAGTGGCCCGCGGCAAATGGGACACGACGCTCAAGCCGATCCTCCGCCTGCGCGACGAGCGCCCCGTGCTGAGCCCCAAGCTCCTCGAACTCGGTCGCTGGCTGGCTCGCTACTACGCCTCGCACCTGGGCCGCACGCTCGACCTGATGGTCCCCGCCGCCGCCAAAAGCCGCGCCGGCTGGCGCAAAGTGAAATACGTGCAACTCAGCGCGCCGCCGACAGCAGAGCCCAATCCGCAATCCGCGATCCGCGATCCGCAATCTCAAATCTCGAATCTCAAATTATCCGCCAAGCAATCCGCCGTACTAGCACACCTCCCGGATTTAACTTTCCGCTTGTCGGCCCCCGACCTCTGCAAACTCGCCGACTGCACCCCCATGGTGCTTACGTCCCTCGAAAAAAAAGGCCTCATCAAGATCGAGATCGTGCTCGAACCCGTCGCACCGGCCTCGTCCGCCGAACACCGACACGAACCTGCCTACGAGCTGACGCCCGACCAGACCGCCGCGATCGCGCAAATCAACGCCGCCGTCGAATCGCGCGCCTTTTCGGTGCAACTCCTCTTCGGCGTCACCGGCAGCGGCAAAACGGAAGTCTACGTCAGTGCCATCCGCAAGGCGCTCGCGATGGGCCGCCAGGCTGTCATGCTCGTCCCCGAAATCGCCCTGACGACGCAGACCGTCCGCCGTCTCGAGGAGCGCTTCGATCGCGTCGCCACGCTGCACAGCGGCCTGTCCGCCGTCCAGCGCTCCAGAGCCTGGGCCGCGATCGCCGCCGGCCGGATCCCCGTCGTCATCGGCACGCGCAGCGCCGTTTTCGCCCCCTGCCCGGACCTGGGGCTCATCATCGTCGACGAGGAAGCCGAGCCCAGTTATAAGAATCAGGCCGCTCCGCGTTACCACACCCGCGACGTCGCCGTTCAACGGGCCCACCTCGAAGGCATCCCCGTCGTGCTCGGCTCCGCCACGCCGTCGCTGGAAACGTGGAAAAACGTGCGCGAGAAAAAGCATTACCACCTGATCCGCATGCCCACGCGCGTCCGCGGTCTGGCCATGCCTCGCGTTCACCTCGCCGACATGCGCGAAGAGCACCTGGCCCGTAAAGGCGTACACATGCTCTCGCGCCGGATGGAAGCGTACCTCGGCGGGACGCTCGAACGCGGCGAACAGGCCGTCCTCCTCCTCAACCGCCGCGGTTACGCCGGTTTCCTGCACTGCCCGCGATGCCGCACCGTGATCACCTGCCCACATTGCAGCGTCCACCTCGTCTTTCACGCGACGACGCAACTTGCCCACTGCCATTACTGCCACGAAAAACTCACGCTGCCGGAGATCTGCCCCAAGATCGGCTGCGGCGGAAAGATCGTCCGCTTCGGCATCGGCACGCAGCGCGTCGAGGAGGAGCTGCGCGAAAAGTTCCCCTCCGCCCGCGTCCGCCGCATGGACTCCGACGCGATGCGAAAGCCCGCCGACTACGCCGACGTCCTCGCCGCCTTCGAGAATCGCGACTTTGACGTCCTCGTCGGCACGCAGATGATCGCCAAGGGACTGGATTTCCCCTTCGTTTCGTTCGTCGGAGTCATCAGCGCCGACACGGCCCTGGCGCTCAACGACTTCCGTTCCGAGGAACGGACCTTCCAACTTGTCCTCCAAGTCGCCGGACGCAGCGGTCGCGGCGACGTGGGCGGTGACGTCGTCGTGCAGACATTCGCGGCCGACACGGCCCCGATCCGTCACGCCGTCGCCGGCGATTACGAGGGCTTCGCCGTCGCCGAGTTGGACAAACGCAGGAAAGCCAAACTCCCCCCGTGGACTCGGATGATGCGGATCATCGTGGCCGACCCGTTGATGACCCGCTCGCAGAAGGCCGCGGACAAGCTCGCCGAAGCGATCCGCCACACTCTCCAGCGCGCCGGCGTGGAGGTCGAACTCTTCGGCCCGCAGCCCGCCGCGATCGGCCGCATCCGCGACCAATATCGCTTTGACCTTCAACTCACCTTCCCGACGGCCACTGCGCTACTAACCGCCATCGACGCCTTCAAAGCCGATGGCACGTTCCACGCCCCAGCGCGCACGATCACCGTCGACGTCGATCCTGTTTCGTTGCAATAATTCCCGATTCGTTCTCCGACACCGTCCGCGCATGACCGCCGCCGCCGGTTCCGCCCATGACCAGCCGCCGTACCTGCTGTTCGAGCGAGTTGAGCGACTCGCCGCCCACGGCCTGCGCCGTCACCTGTCCCGACCGGTTGATCACAAATCGCGCCGGCAGGTCATAGCTCCAATTCGGCGACAGCCACGCCCGCATGGCCTGCCGCGCTTCCTGCGGAATCACGACGCACGGATAATTCGCCCGTGACCCGTGCAACATCGGCACCGTCACCGTGGACCATTGATCGCGCGAATCGAGATTGCACGCGATGACCTGGAAGCCGTCGCCCCCCATCTCTTCCTGCATCCGCGCGAGCGACGCCAACTCCTCGCGGTTCTGCCGAGACCACGACGCCCAAAAATCCAGCAGCACCACGCGCGGCTTGAACTTGGACACGAAATCCTGCAAACCCGCCCCGTCCAGCACCGGCGGCGCGTCGGGGTATGGATAGGCGTACGATGACGCCGACGGCGCATGCGACGGCGCCTTGCCCTGCATGTGAAACGTGTTGTCGTAGGGATAACCCTCGGTCGTGCAGCCCGCCGCCATCGCCAAGGCGAGAAGGCCGAGCAAGACGCAACCGAAACATCGAGTGGTACAAATCCGAGACGCGTAAAAACTCGTGGTCACTCGCATCATCATCCTTGACCTCCAGTGAGCCCAAGTCTCAAACGGCCGATGGGGTTACGGGCATCCTACCCGAGTGGAAGGACTCGCCATGCGGGCGCGGACCCACTGCATCGGCCACCCTGTTCAATCTTATATCGGACGTTTACCGAGTCAATCTTGCGACGCACCCGCCGCCACCGGCTCCGCGGGCATGTCCTCGGCTCGCTGGGATAGGACGTGAATCCGCTCGCGGACCTCCTGGGCCATCCGCGTATTGGGGAATTCCTCCATGATCTGCCGGCCCACCGCCAGCGCATCGCGCCAGTTGTGCTCCGAGACCGCGAACGAAAATTGAAGGCCCAGATTGTGCAGCTTCGTGCGGAAAACGCCTCGGGCGGATTCCTCCAACGCCGCCGCCTCGTTCCGCGTCAGATATTGGTCAAGCTGCTTGAGGATCGCGATGCCGCGATCCACCTCGTTGCGCTGTACGGACTCATCCCAGTCCTTGAGCAGCCGCCGCTTGTGCTCGCCACGCTTGGCGGCGAAAAGCTTCGGCAGTTCCTTGACCTCCGAATTCTCCGGGTGCGCCGCGAGCAATCGATCCATGTCGCGTCGGGCACGATCCCAATCCATCGCCTCAATCTTCGCCCGGACCTGCTCGACCGCCTCATGAACCTTGTAGGCATGCTCCTGCTGACGTGACAAATCGACTTCGCGTCGCAGCCGCGCCGCCTCGTTGCGGTAGCCGTGCTGCGCTTCGAGTTGCTCCACGAGCGCGTACGCCGCCTCCATGTCTCCGCGGATGATCTCTTCGTTGATCGCCAGCCTTAACGCCGCTCGGTCCCGATCGCGATGGGCGATCGCCCGCGCCTCGTCGGAGAGCTGCGAGTTCTCGGCGATCACTTCCAGATTCTTTTGATTTGTGCGCTGCGTCGCTTGAAGCTCGCGGAGCGAGTCATAAATCCGAAACGTCGTGCCCTCGATCTTCAGGGCCAGATCGATCAGCCCCTTGAGGAACATGTAGCCCGCCGCCAGCACAAACCCAAAAGCGATGACCCCGATGCCGATCAGGAGGTGTTGCCAGCGCAGGTCCCCTTCGGCGGCCAGCAAGTATCCGCCGACGACGCAGATCCCCGCCACCCCGGCCAAGGCAAAGACCCCGCCCCACCCCGCCGACCGTCGAACATGATCGAATCGTTGAAGTAGTTCGGACATCAAAGCTCTCAAACTCATGAACGGGCATGGCGGCCGTCAGACCGCGCCCCAGCAACGATTTGCTATTAGCACTTTAGTGACCGGACAGGTGTCTGTCAATCGGGCCGGCCTATAACAAGCGGCCTGAAATTAGCTTACGAGGAGATAGGGCTAATTTTTCTCTTGTCCGTGACCCTTGAGATACTCATCTCCAAACCGCGATTCCCCGGTCGGCGTCAGGATGATGTTGTTCTGCTGCAAGAACTCATTTTCGTACATGACCAGCGTCTCGTAGCCCGGCTTGCTCAAGCGAATCCGTCCGCCGTCCTTGATCTGCGCCTTGAAGATGTTCCACTTTCCTTTGCCGTCCGTCGTGCCCAACACGCGCCACCCGCCGCCCGGCCTCTGCTGCTCGATCTTCACGTCGTTGATCGAAAACGCCCCCTCCCGGTCACTGATCTGCCCGAAATGCGAAAACTCCATGCACCCCGAGAGCCACGCGGTTGCGACAAATCCCGCGAGGATCGCCAACCCCAAGCGATAGCGCAATCCTCGCTCCCCATTCCGCATTCCGCATTCCGACTTCCGCAATCGCTTAGCTTCCGATGTACCGCGCATAGACCGTCCGCCCTTCTTCGATGTCGCTCGTTCCCTTAATGATCGCCCGGCCGTCCCGAAAGAGCGTGATTTCATAGTCGTCCACCGCCAGCCGTAGTAAATATCGGTTGAATTGCGGGGGCGACTTGGCCACCGCCGCCAGCCGCCGCGCCACCTGCTCGAAATCGATCGTCGCGCTGCCCGTCGCCCCGATCTGCACGGCGTCCCGTCCGCACAAACTCGCCGTCCGCCCCGCCACGCCGCTGGCCAGGAACTCGTACCGCCGGCCCTTGCAACAGGGACATTCGCCGCTTTCCCGCGCGCCGGTCATATCAAAAGCATCGAACTTCCCTGCCCACACGTCGATCTGAACGAGCTTCCGGCTGACGAGATCCGTCTTGCCCGTCAGGATTTTCATCGCCTCGATAGCTTGGAGACTCGCAACGATGTGAACGACCGGCGCGAGCACGCCCGCCGTATCACACGTCGGGCTCACCCCCGGCGGCGGCGGCTCGCCCCACACGCATCGAAGACACGGCGTCACATGCGGCAGGATCGGCATCGCCATCCCGATCGATCCGACGCACGCGCCATACACCCACGGGATGCCATGCTTCACCGCCACGTCGTTCATCAGAAATCGAGTCTCGAAGTTGTCCGTGCCGTCGAGCAGCAGGTGCATCCCCTCGGCCATCGACTCGATGTTGCCGCTGTGCGCATCGGCGACGACAGGCTCCACCTTCACGGTCGAATTGATCTTCGCCAACCGCTCCGCCGCCGCGACGGCCTTCGGCGATCCATCCGCGACGTCCTGCTCGGTGAACAACACCTGCCGCTGAAGATTGTTCAACTCGACGTAATCCCGATCGACGATCCGCAAGAATCCGACGCCCGCGCGCACCAGCGTATCCGCCAACACCGTCCCCAGCGCCCCGCACCCAACAAGCAGCACGCGGCTCTCCGCTAGTCTTCGCTGACCGTCGCGCCCGATCTCCCCAAAGAGCATCTGCCGCGAATACCGCGCCCACTCGCCGTCCCCTTGGCTCCCCTCGATTTTTTTTGGATTTGCCATTGCTTCGCGGGGTTAATTCACAGATGAACGCGGATGCACGCAGATATTTTCTTCTGTTTCTGACTTATCTGTGTTCATCTGCGTTCATCTGTGGATGACTTCTTCTTATTCAAACGACGCCGTCGGCGGCTCGTCCTTTTCCTTCGCCAGCGCCGCCAAATATCCTTCCGGCGGCGGCGGCTCGCCCGCCTTCGGGAACGACGCCGGGCGAACGCTCGCGGGATGTACCGCCTCCGCTTTGTAGGGCGGGCTCTGCCCGCCGCTGCGGGACACGTCATTCCCTCCACTCATTCCCATCGCGCGGTAACTCCTCATCGCACTCAACGACGCACTCACGAACCCTCCGCCGAAGATAAGATAGATGAGAGATTGCAGATCAAAGCCCCCGGCGTCGAGCATCCAGTAGATCGCAATCAGGGCCATCAGCACCCCGCAAACGCCGGAAACGATCGCATCAAAGAGAAGCCCGACCCGCAACTCCGCCGCGCACAACCCCGCCGCGATCAATAACGCGATGCCGCCGATCCGCAGCGACCAATAGAAAACATCAACCGTCGCATTATAAAACGCGCTGCCGCTGATCCCCTTGGCGGCCATCCCCCATCCGAAGAACAGCATCAGCACCGCGGCGATGCCCGACTGAACGGCGTTCTGTCTCGCGGTCACTGGCATGATCGGGTCCGCACGCCTGCCCCCCACGCGAACCCATTCTATCCGGGTTATGTCCCCCCGCCCACTCTCAGAAGTTCTCACGCAGAGGCGCTGAGCACGCAGAGGAAAAACTGGTTTGATATTCTCCTAACTCTGCGAGCCCTGCGCCTCTGCGTGAGATTCGTCTTACTGCCCGCTCAGCGTCTTCGCCTTCCGCACCAGATCGATAAACTCCGCCCGATACCCGCTCGCGTCCTTGCCCATCGACCGCGTCGCCGTGTTCAGCACCGCGTCGTAGGTCAGATCACCCTTGTGCGGGCTGTTGCGGAGCATCATGCCGAAGCCGGCGACCGACGCCGCGAAGCGTAGATCGTCCGACGCCTCGTCAAACGTCCGCTGCCCGTCCTTCACCGGCGTCTCGATCAACTTGCTCGTCTGCCCGTCCGGTTGCTTGTAGCGCAGCTTGAGCGTCATCAGTTCATCACTATTCGGCCGCACCTTTTCGTTGGTGCGAGAATCCCCACCCTCGCTGGTGCGAGAATCCCTTCTCGCACCTCCGTCATTCGCCATCTGCTGATACTTCAAAGGATCGACCCCCGCCGTACTCATCGACGTCGGCACGATCTCATACAGCGCTGTCACCGTATGCCCCGCCCCGATCTCCCCGGCGTCCTTCTTGTCGTTGTTGAAGTCGGCCGCCGCCAGAATGCGGTTCTCATAGCCGATCAGGCGATACGCCGCGACCTGGGCCGGGTTGAACTCGATCTGGATCTTCACGTCCTTGGCGATCGTCACCAGCGTCCCGGCCATCTGATCGACGAGCACCTTCTTGGCCTCGGCGAAGGTGTCGATGTAGGCGTAGTTTCCGTTGCCCTTATCGGCGAGCTTCTCCAACGTCGCGTCCTTCAAGTTACCCATGCCGAAGCCGAGCACGGAGAGGAACACGCCGCCCTTGGCCTTCTCCTCGACGAGCTTCACCAGATCGTTCTGATTGGTCACGCCGACGTT
>CAYMXF010000028.1:0-20687 GCA_964393935.1 uncultured Planctomycetaceae bacterium | reverse complement strand
TGGGCGATCGTCATCCCGACGGAGGAGGGGCGGGAAAAGACCGTCATGGAGTGCAACTATCACGACGTCGTCGTGAACGGCCAATTGCCTTCCGACGCCTTCCAGCTTAAACCGCCGGAACCGATCGAACTACCCGACAAGCCGGCGACGGCCGGGGAGCCGACTGAGCGGACTCAGAGCAGCCCCTAGATCCAACGCTTCGAATGCAGGAAGACGTGCAACCCAACCGCCGCCGATCGTGGACGCCGATCCTCATCCTGCTACTCGCGGTCGGGCTACGAATCTACCGCCTGGACAGCGTGCCCCCGCCAATCAATCAGGATGAGGCCGTTCACGCGTACGATGCCCGCTGCCTGCTGGCGATGGGCAAGGATCACTACGGCGAGAGTTGGCCCGTCTTTTTCCGCGCCTTCCGCGACTATCACCCCGGTCCGTTTATTTACTTATTGCTGCCGCTGCAAGCGATCTTCGGGATGAACGTCTGGACGACGCGGCTGCCCGGCGCGCTGGTCGGTTCGCTGAGCGTCTGGCTTCTTTACCATCTGATCCGACGGCTTTACAACGACCGCGCTGCGGCGTTGGCCGCGCTCTTCCTGGCCGTCTCGCCCTGGCACCTTCACCTGACGCGTTTGGCCTTCGAGGTCTCGATCTGCCCGACGTTAGTCGTCTTGGCGATCTTATTGTTGGTCGTCGCCTCGCGCCGGCGGGATGCGATGCTCGACGCGCCACCCGATCGTAACGAGCTGACCCTATGGCTCGCCTCCGGCCTCGTCTTCGGCTTGATCTCCTGGACCTACCACGCCATGCGCGTCTTCATCCCGCTGTTCTTGCTGGGCATTGTCGTGATCTATCGCTCCCGCCTCCGCCGCTTCATCGCCGTTCGACAATTCCGAAACGCCGCGCTCGCCTGGGCCATCGGCCTGTTCCTCGGGCTTCTTCCGTTTCTATGGGCCTGGGCGTGGCATCCCGACGAAGTATGGGCACGCGCCTCCACCGTCGCCGTCTTTAATGAGGCGGCCGGCTTCGGCGACGCCGTGGTCAAGCTCCTCCAAAACTACACCAAGAACTTCTCCCCCGCCTTCTTCTTTATCGAAGGCGACGCCTCGCTCGCCCAATCCGTCGGCGGCTACGGCCAACTGCACTACTACTGCGCCGTCCTAATCCCCCTCGGGCTTTACCGAGCCGTTCGCCGTTGGCGGGACGAGCCGTTCACGCGCCTGGCTGTCTGGTGGATGCTGATCTCGCCGATTCCCGCGTCCCTAGCCATCTGGGAAAGCGGCCACAGCCTCCGCTCCATCGGCGGTCTCCCGGCATACCAAATCCTCGCCGCGCTCGGCGCCGACTTCGCCCTGTCAGCGGCTCACCGGCGTTCCGCCGCACTCTATCGCCGCTGCATCGTCGCGGGCGTCGTCGTCGTCGCGCTCAACGTCGCCTACTTTCTGAAGGTGTTTTTCGTGGACTATCCCATCGCAGCCGCGAAATCGTTCCAATCTGAATGGCGCGACGTCGTCGCCGAGGTCGAGCGTCGCAAGGTCGATTACGACGCCGTCCTGCTCACGACCTACCGTACGAACCAACTCGGGATTCTCTATCTCTTTTGGAGCGGCGTGACGCCTCAGGAATATTTCGCGCATCCGCCGATCATCCTGCGCGGGCCTGTCGTGGACAGACTCTTGCAAACCGGCAACGTGGTCTTCGCGCGAAGTGAAGAACTCTTCCAGATGGCCCCCATCCTGGTGCATCATCGCAAGGTGCTCGTCGCCGAACGGCCCGAATTCCCCGTCCCCGGCCGTGAACTACGCCGCTTTTCCTACCCCGACGGCCGCATCGCCGTCATCCTCTACGAAGTCCGCGTGGAGGACATCCCGCCGCCGACATCCAAGCCGTCTCAATAGTCAGTTCCCAAGCATTGTCGTGACGATGCCTTGCAGATCAAGACCGTCGGCCTTGCAATCTACCTGGTCGATATGCATCGGGTCCGTATCGACGCCGAGCAACACCTGCACGACCCCGTCGACATCGGCCAGGTTCACGCGCCCATCCGCGGGTCCGCCTTCAAGGCTACGGGTTACAAAAATGCCCGGCGGTGTTTTTGATGGTCTTTCTGAGCGTATCAAGATCGGCCTGGACCCAGACGGGGTCCATGGTCGCATCCGTGTCGTACACGCACTTCATGATTGAATAGTGATCCCTCCACGACACGCACAACGGTGCGGGATCATGGGGCAGGTAAATGAGACACTCGCGTCGAACGATGTTGTTATTGTGGGCGCACTGGCAGTTGCCACACTGATTCTGGCATGAACAGTTCGTGCCGGTGACATCCTCCGGGTCGGTCGGCTCGGGACACGCGCCGGGGCAGTTGTTGCTGGCGCCCAGGTTGTGCGCGAGTTCGTGGCAGCCGACGATTCGTCGTTGGTGCGCGGAGACGGCGTTCGTCCGCTTGACCCAGCAATAGGCATGGTTCGCGCCCGCATACTGGCCCGGTTGCCACCATCCCCGTCCTAGTGTGTTGCCATAGTCGATGTTGAGCGAGTTGTCAGTGAACAGCATGGCGACATCCACGCCTGCCGTGGTGGCCGCCGGATCATTGGTGAAGCTCATCAGCAACGCGGGGTCGTCAGCGTAGGCGTCAGTATTGATCTGCGTATCGCTGCTCAGGTGAAGAAGTGTGACGAGCAACGGCCCGTTGACCGCCGGGAAGTTGTTCGTGAACGTCGCGTCGATGTTGTTGAAATCGGCAATGCGGGTGTTGTTCGGATCGTTGTCCCAGTAGAGGTTTACATCGATTCTGTGTGCCTGAGGGCAATTATCAGGCTCTCCCACCAGGTTGCCGGTCCCGCCGGCGGGCCCGAGCGGGGATGATGCAGCATCGTCCTGAGACGAGAAGCGCACGTCGTCGGATTCATAGCCGACGTATTGGTTGAACGGCAGGCCCTGGTCGTAGGCAAAGCCCGGCTCCATGTACACCGCCGAATCCGAAGCGCCTTGGTCGACCAGCGCGTGGACCAGCCCCTCGGCGAAGGTCAATCGGACCTCCGAATTTGGATTGCACGCCACCCGACCGCGGAAGAGACCCAGCGTGGGAATGGACGCATGGACGCTGGACGAGGCCAATCCGGAGGCCTCCTCCAGCAGCACTTCATAGCTGCGGCTGCCGATGGAAAGAGTCATGGGAGCATGATTGGCGACGGCCGCTTCCACAGCCGAGCGAAGCGCCGAAGCGTTCACCGTGAAGGCTTCAAACGTGCAGATGTCGGACGGGATGCCCGGCAGATTGGGTCGAGCGCCGAGGATGAGCGAATCCATGCCCACAACGTCGCCGGCCATATTCAACACTTCGGCCAGGGCGACGTATCGCCCAACATTCGACAGCGGGGCGGAGAAGTTGTACGTGCTGGAGCCATTGAGCGGGCGGGTCTCCTCAAAGGCAAGCGTGCCCGAGCCATTGCCCAGGACCTCGAACAGCCTAAAGTGGATCGAACCAGACGTGGCCGGTGCTGTGTCCACGTGGATCACCGCGGTGGTCCCGCTCACATAACAAAGGCTGTCCGAACGGATCTGCGGCCCACTCGGAGGGCAATTCGGCCAGCAGAGCAGGAGGCTGACGAAATCGGGAACATCAATCAGATCAGCGAGACCGTCGCCGTTCAGGTCGGCCTGGCAGGTGTACGCGCCGGCCGTCAAATGGTTCACGAAGCCTTGGGCGTCCATTCCGTTCACGTTGCCGTCGCAATTCAGATCGCCTTTCGTGAGTGCCTGGCAAAGGGGGTACTCGCACTCGTCGGGCACGAGATTAGCGTTGCAGTCCAGGCTCATCCCGGCGGAGATATCCTGCGTATCCGCGATGCCGTTGTTGTTGCAGTCGGCCGGCGGCGGCTCGCAGCCGCCGGCAACGACGATCGAAAAGTCCTGGCGATAGGTGTGCTCGGTACCGTCGGCTTCGGTGAAGTGGACCTCAAAAGTGTATGACCCAGGGCCGAGCGGCGGGGGTGCGAAGCAGGTCTGTTGATCCCAACAGAACTGGCGGCAACTCCCGTCGGCGATCACCGGCGGGATCCAGAAGATGAAGCACTGGCCGCCGGGATGCACGTCGTTACCATTGGCGTCGAGAATCCGCCAGGGCTTATCGACCGTGATCGCGTTGCCGATGTGGTTGGAGAGCGTAAAGCACGTCGGTTCGCCGTCTTCATAGCAGGGCTTGTCGGCACTCACGTCCGCGCAGTCGGCGCCGATGTCGAAGCACTGCTGTGCGGTGAACGCCCGCGCGGGCGGCAAGGGCCAACTGCTGTAGGGAACGTCGGCGCAGTAATGACCGTTGGGGACCTGCTGGGCGTTGTTCCATGTGTTCACGGGGCAGGTGCCGTGCGTGTTGTTGCCTTGGTCCTTCTGGTCCCATGTCCACGACCGCATCTCGCCCGGCTGCATGATCCGGCTGCTGTTGCAGGCGATGTCGCAGGGGTAGAACCAGATCGGATCGTCCTGGTCGTTGACGATCATGACCGGTCCGGCGTCACAAATGCTCAGAAAGAGCTGCTGGCAGGACGTGTTCACGACCTTGATCTTGACGTCGGCGCCCGGCGCGTAGCAGTCCTGATCGAGGGTGAGCTTGAGGCAGCCGCCCAGTTGCAAACCGCCTCGGCCGATCCGCGGCGTGTTGGGCATCTCGATGTAGTCGAACTCGGCGCTGTAATTGCCCGACGGGGCAAGTTGGCCCTGCTGGTTGTTCTGATCCCAATAGACCGAGTAGGTATCGCTCGGGTTGAGCTGCACTGGCGGGCCCGAAGGCGCCGGCGCGAACACAACCGTTCCCGAGAGGTTGCGAATTCGCCAGGGCTGCTGGTTGGGCAGCCCGATGGGCTGCGACGAGCCGTTGGTGATGGTCACTCGCACCAGCCCGCCCGACATGTTGCACGGGCAGTCGGGATCGACGGCCACGCAGTTGTTGGCAATCTTGAAGTTGGAGCAGACGGTGGTATTCGGCCCGAACGCGGCGTCCGTGTAGGTCGCGCACGCCTGGTAGGTCCCGTTTGGCACCTGCGCGCGGTTGCTGTACCCACAGCCTAACAGGCCGTTGCCATCGTCGAGCTGGTCCCATGTCGTGCCGTCAAAGGCCCCGCCACCCCCTGTGAACGTGTAGCTTTCACCGGGATTGAGCGGAACGATCTGCTGGGGCGCGCAGGCCGGTCGATAGACCAGGTTGTCCAAGGGATCGCGGATTTCCCACGGCACCAAGTTCCGTAGATTGATGAGGCAGCACCCGTTGTTGGTGATCGTGACGGTAACGTGCTCTCCGGGCGCATAGCAATCCTTGTCGGTCGATACTGTTACGCAATTGCCGATCTGCGCACTAACGCAGCGGACCGATTGGCCGGTGCAATCCGCGTCGGTGCAAAAGCTCACGGCGAAGGTGTAACTTCCGTTGGGCACTTGTGCCGCATTGTTCCACTGACAGCCATTAAGCGTCTGGTTGCCCCAGTTCTTCTGGTCCCAGATGAAGTTCTGCGACTGGCCCGCAGGGAGGGTGACGATCTGCTGGGTCACGCACGGCGGCCGATAGACTACCTGCCCCATGCTGTTGCGGATTTCGAAAGGTGCGGAGTTCGACAAATAGATCGCGCTGGCGGAATTGTTGTGTAGGGTAAAGGTCATCGTCGCGCCGGGATCGGCGCAGGAACAGGACGCAGTCGCCGTGATGGAATCGTCCGGATTGCACGGCACGATTTGCCGAACAATGAAGACCCCGTTGCCCGCCAATTGACCTTGCGAATTGGCCCCGCCAGTGACCAAGACGTTCGTCCCGGCGGCGGCACCGCTGATGACCGGCGCCGCTAGGCACACTGCGCCGCCGCCCCCTCCGCCGCCGGCTCCGTCGCCCATGCTGCCCAAGGGTGCGGCATCGCCGCCGCGGGCATCGATAAGACCACCGCTGATGAAGGAGATTGAAGCCAAGCTGTCGATGGCGATGGCCCCGCCGCCGCTTCCGCCGCCGGGCGCGAACGTGCTTGTGCCAAAGTGACTCTTGCCGCCCGCGCCACCACCTCCGCCGCCGCCGAGCAGCGGACCGATGCCGCCGAAGGGTGAGATGATGACGGCGCCGCCGGCCCCGTTGCCGCCTTTGCCCGCCGTGTTTCCGCATTTCGTTCCACCGCCACCGCCGCCGCCGCCACCGCCGAACCCGCCATTGCCGCCGTTTCCTCCATTACCGACTCCGACTGCCCCGCCGCCAGCGCCGCCGCCGCCTCCGCCGGATTGATTGGGTACACCGTTGAATGCCTGCGCTGCGGAACCGCCTGTGGTGTTGCCGTTGCTGCCATCTCCGCCGCTCGCCGACCCGCCGGTACCTCCGGCGCCTGGCACGTTTCCGACGGCGCTTCCGCCGGCATTGCCGGTCGCCCCGCCTTCGCCTCCGCCTCCGCCCCCTGTGACCGCGCCGTTGCCGCCAAGCCCACTGAAGACACCATCATAGCCGCCGCCGCCACCCCCACCGCCGCCGCCGTTTGCATTCGGACAAGTTCCCGAACCCGGACCCGAGCCGACGCCTCCCGTTCCACCGTAGAGGTTTCGTCCGTTCTGTCCGCCGCTCCCGCCGTTGCCGCCTTGTCCGACGGTGTTTCCCCCCGTTCCCGGTTTGCCTCCACCGGCGACGATGACCACCCCGCAGAGCGAGGGAGAACAACCTCGAAGATTGATGGAACCGCCGACGGTCACCGGCCCAGTGGCGGCCAGGGCGAGGGGATTGGTCCCCAGGGCCACGATTGGCGTGGTGTTGTGGAGTTCGATGGTGGTGAAGTTGAACACCATCGCCCCGTTGGCGTCGTGTACGCCGCCGGAGATCGGCGAACCGCCATTGATCGAGAACTGACCGGTGTCGGTGTTGAAGCCCACGGTGTCGCTCGGGCCCAAAGTCAGAGACCCGAGGCTGCCATCGCTGACCATGTAGCCATAGGCCGCTTGCGCACAACACCGCGCAGCCACCAAAGCCCTTAATTGGTTGGCCCTGGCGGTACTCGGTGAGAACGCCGCAAGCGCACAACACCACGCAGCCGCCAAGGCGACTGCCGCAACTATGAAAGGACGACGATGAACGCGAGGAAGAAACATAGCAATACTCCTTGCGGGACATTTCGAGAGCCCGCCACACCCTGCGCCCGCGGAACTAACCCGCCCGCGAGCTATCGGGCCTATCCAACCCTTCTTCCTCTATTCACTTGACCGTAAGGAGACGCTGCGGGACCACGCGAATTCCTTGAAAAAAAAGAGGGAGTTTACGAAATAAAGTGGGTCGAAAGTGCGTCAAGGCGCCGAAAAAGGCGATAGTTGGTGTCGAATCGAATCGCGGGCCGCTCCCAGGTCGAGGTACTGGACCACCCCTCTCGCCCCTACCACCAGCGCGCGGCCATCCTTCGTCGCCGCAAGCGACTGTACGGCGCCCCGGCAAGGGATCATGGCCAGGTCCGCACCGCTCTGAGAATCCCAAAACCGGATGGCCCCATCATTGCCGCCGGAGGCCAACACTCGCCCCTCATCGAGGAACACCAGGGCGTTGACCCAATGAGCATGGCTGAGCTGAATCGACGTGATCGGGGTGCCGTCGGCCCCAGCGATCCGAATGATCAGATCGGCCCCGCTGGACGCAATAAGCTTCCCGTCGCCGGAAAATGCTACGGCGTTAACCCATTCTCGATGAGACCACTCGGCGACCGGCGCCTTCGTCCCCAATTCCCACATCCGCACCATCCAATCAGTGCCGCCCGTTAAGAGACGCCGACCCTCCGGCCCAAAGGCGATGCAAAGGATTTGATCCGGATGGGCACGCCATGTTTGTATCTCCGCGCCATCCGCACATCGCCACACGCGAAGCATCCCATCGCGCCCGCCGCTGGCGATCCACACACCATCGGGCGAGAACGCAAGGGACCAGATTCGTTCCGTCTTGCCGCTCCATTGCCGAATGAGCCGGCCATCATCGGTTCGCCGCAACGTGATCGAACCGCTCTGGTCGGCGCATGCAAGGTTTTCGCCGTCGGGCGAGAAGGCCAGCGCCGTCACAGATGACGTCGAATTCTTCAAATGACGCGCCGGGGCATGCCGATCGGTCGCGAGCACCTGAACGGTCCCATCCGATGCGCCGGCCCATGCCAAAAAGCCCTTCTCTTGGGAGACGGTGACCCCGACGCGCTCGGTTCCGCTTTCCACTGGCCAACTCGTCGCGCCCGGATAGCGGTCCAAGGCCCAAACTCGGAGATTGCCGACGCATCCAACCGCCAGCGAGCGGCTGTTCGGAAAAAAGGCCGCGGAATAAATGGCTGTTTCATGTGACCGCGACGCGCCGAGCGAACGACCGCTTCTCGCTTCCCACAGCCGGACCGTCGCATCCCAACCCGTGCAAATCAGAAGGCCGCCATCCGGCGAATACTCAAGCGTCGGCCGCCAGCAAGTGTGCAACGTCTGGCCGGCGGGGCGCGCCGCGACGTGTGTCGCGTCGATCGGCAAGTCCCACAACGAGGTGGGCCGAGGCTCGGGCAATCCTGCATCACGGGACCAACGCTTCGTACCGCTCGCAACCTCCCACTGGGATATCTCTCCGTTGCACCATACCGACAGCACGGAACCGTCGCTGCTGAAACGGACGGCTTCGGCGGGTTTTTCCCCCGTTAAGATAGTACGACGAGGCTTGCCGGTCCCGACATCGAAAAGGATCACGTCGGATGACGCCATGCTCGCGGCGATCAGGTCGCCGGCCGAGGAAAGGTCGGCGCACGTAACTGCCGAGGCGACCGTGAACACGGCGCCGGATTCGACAGCACCGTCGTCGAGGCCGTCCCATACGACGATACGATGATCCGCTCCGGCGGAAATGAATCGGTCTCGACCCGCGGCAAATCGCACATCGATCAACCCGCCCGAGTGGCCCTCCAGTTCCCGATCGCGTTGCCAGGTCCCGGCGACCCACACCATGATGCGGCCATCCGCGCCGCCCGTGACGAGACGCCGTGCCGATCGAGAAAATGCGATGGCTCGGGTACCGCCGGAATGAGTGGCAATCCGATGCACGCAGGCCAAACTTGCGGCATCGTGAAGAACCAACTCGCCCGCGAGATTCCCATAGGCCAGCCAGCGGCCGTCCGGCGAGTACGAAATCGCGGTGACCCAACCGGTTTTCGTCAGCCGCCCTACCAGGGGATTTTGCGTAAAGTAACTGATGAGCGACCACAGGGCCGCGCTGTCCGGGCGGGAACGATACGCCTTCCAGAGAAGCGTCTCCGCCAGATAATCGTGTCCGGCCGCCAGGTGCGCGAGCCCGCGGCGCAGTTCATTGGAGTGAAGCTCCGCATTGAGCTGATTGCGTTGTTGACGAACTTGAAAGTAGAGCCCGAGGATGATCGTCAAGGCGACGAGGATCATGCCGAACACCGCCCCGGCGACGTGTACCTGAGTCCGATGGCGTGCGTAGACTTTGCGGAGAAGATAGAAACGGTTCGTCCGATTGGCCTCGACGGGCTCTTTGCGCAGATAGCATCGAAGGTCCTCCGCGAATGAAGCGGCCGTTTGGTAGCGATGTTCTTTGGCCTTCTCCAGCGCCTTCAGGGCGATCGCGTCCAAATCGCCTTTGAGCGCCGCACCGTAATGCGACGGCCGCGGCGGCGATGTATGAATGATGTTGTGTAGCGCTTCGTCCAGCGGCCCCCCCGTGTCGTACGGCGGCCGGCCCGTTACCATCTCGTACAGAATGACGCCCAAGGAGTAAAGATCGCTGCGGACATCCACCTGATCGCCGGCCCCCGAGGCTTGCTCCGGGCACAAATAAGGCAACGTCCCGACGAGTTGACCCGTTCGCGTTGCGTAGATGGAGTTTTCGGCGGCCCGGTCGGTGGTACGGGCCAGGCCGAAGTCGAGGATGCGCGGTCGCCCCTGTTGGTCGACCATGATGTTGGTGGGCTTCAGATCGCGATGGATCACGCCGCGCTGATGCGCGTAGTTGACGGCGTCGCAAATGTCGATGAATAGCTCCAGCATCGCTCGAACGGCGGATTCAGATTGATGGGTCGAAGGCCGCGGCGCCCGGTTGGCGGCCCGATTCGCGATCCAATGTTGCAGCGGCGCTCCGTCGACCAGTTCCATCGCGTAGTAATCGCGGCCATCAACCTGTCCGCTCTCCAGGATGTGTACGATCCCCGGATGGTCCAGTGCCGCGGCCAGTTCCACCTCGCGTTCAAACCGCCGCCGCGCGGAGGGCGAGGCATGGATATCGCCGTGGAGGGCTTTCAACGCCACCTGGCGCTTGGTCTTGTGTTGCAGCGCTTTGTAGACGACTCCCATTCCCCCGCGGCCGATCTCGCCGAGCAGGGTATAACCACGCGCGCCGAACGCCCCTGTTTCGGCGCCAGCTTCTTTGATCGATGTTTCTTCATCGCAAGATTCGGTCGGCCCCATCAGCGCCTCGCCTTCCTTGGAGGGAGACCGCGACGCGCGCTGAATGAGCTTCAGCGCCGAGAGGCACTCCCGAAGCTCGTCGGCAATGTCGGGATAGCGAAGCGCCCATTGTTCGGGGCTAAATGACTCGCCCCGTTCGACCGCCGCGATGTAACTCTCGATCGCTTCGCTCAGGCGAGGGGAAAGATCGTCGTCGGATGGCTGCGTTTCGGCAGGCACTGGAAAATCCCGAAGTGAAGGCGCCCGGCCGTAAATTTGGCGATTATCATTATACTAATAGAATAGCCCTTCGTCTGAAAGCAGTTTCGTTGGCTACGGACGCCCATGAACCCCAAAGACGCCGCGGAACATTGGCTGGCCCTGGCCGTTCAAGGCGATCGCCTTGCCGTCCAGAAGCTCATCATGCTATACCACGGCCGCCTCGAAGCGATGGCGTCGCGAAAAATCCCGTCGCAGCTTCGCGCAAAAGTCGATCCCGATGACCTACTTCAACAGGTCTATGCTGACGCGTTGCGAAAGATGGGCGACTTTAAGGACCGGGGCAACGAAGCCTTTTTCGCCTGGTTAGTCAAAATTCTCGAGTCCAAGCTGATCGACGCCGAACGGTACTACCATGCTCAGGTCCGCGACGTCGCCAGGGAGACGCCCCCTCGCGAACGGTCCTCCTTCTTCGTCGCTCTGGCGGAACATGCCGCGTTGGACAGTCTCACGCCAAGCCGCGTCGTCGCGCGACAAGAGACCGAGGGCCTCCTGCACGCCGCCCTGGCGGGTCTGTCGGAGGATCATCGTCGCGTCCTCGAATTGCGATTTATTCAAGGCTTGCCGTTGGCGGACGTCTCCGCCGCGATGGGCCGTTCCGCACCGGCCGCTCAAATGCTCTGCGCTCGAGCCCTTGAGCGCCTGCGCCACGAACTGCGGAATCTGAGCATGGGCAACCTCTGACTCTGTGCGAGAATGCCGCCTAAAGGATCCACCGCAGCATCGCCAGCAGCATTAACACGACCGCACCGACAAACACCCATCGCTTCCATCGACCGCTACCCGGCGAAATCGGCGTGATCCAATCCCCGCAATACGGGCACTTCTGCGTGTCCTCCGTGACGCGCCGGCCGCACTCCGGGCAGGCCATCTCCGCTAGCGCGTCATCGTCGTCCACATCCGACGAAAGCGGCGCATCGTCCCACGAATCGTCGTCGCGCGGCATCTATTTCACAATTTTGAGAATGTCCTTGAACCGCGGGTGATCGCACCGCTCGACAAGTTCGAAGATGAGCGATTCGACCGTGGAGATCGTCACGCCAGCCTGTCGCATCCGCGAGATCGACGTCTCCATGTCCGAGGGCCGCCGCGAACCGACGGCATCGACCACTACGAACGGGGTGTAATCCACCCGCATCAAATCGAGCGCCGTCTGTTGGATGCAAACGTGGGCCTCGAGCCCTCCCAGGATGACGTGCTCGCGGCGGGTCTGCTGCAAAGCACGGCGAAATCCCTCATCGCGCCAGCAACTGCACGTCGTCTTTACCAGCGGCCCCTGCGCGCCGGCCAGCGCCAACTTCAAGCTCACGTCGGTCGGCCCTAGCCCTTTCGGATTCTGCTCGGTGTAGAGAATGGGAATATCCAGCACCTTTGCCGCGCCGATCAGCTTGACGATAGCCCCCACGATCTCATCGCCCGGGCTCGTCGTCACCGCGCCGAGCATCCGCTCCTGCACATCGACGACGACGAGCACGGCCAACGTCGATTCCAATACTGAAACATGTAGCATAAAACGCGTCCCTGCCCGGCCGCAAGTATAACGGCGCGTCCGATAGGCCCTCAATATCGTCGTATTCACACTTGGAATCACCCGTGGCGATGGGTATGATGGAGGGTGTCGGGGTAGGCTCGCCGTTTTCGCACGACAGGAGGAGGACCATTGTCCGTTCGCGGGAAGGTCGTTTTGATCACCGGCGCCACGACGGCCATGGGCCGCCGTCTCGTCGGACTCTTCATCGACGCAGGCGCATCGCTCGCTCTGAGCGTTCGCCGCCCTGAAGAATTGACCCCGCTTCAACAAAGCCACGCTTCCCACGAAGATCGCATCTTCGTCGTGCCTTGCGACGTGCGCCACGAGGACGACGTCATCCGCATGATCCATCGCGTCATTCGCCGCTTTGGCCGCATTGACGTGGTTATCAACGCCGCGGCGATCGTCGGCCCTCGGACGCCCGTCGTGGATTACCCGATCGACCCCTGGCGAAACGTCATCGCCACGAATCTGACCGGCACGTACCTGGTTTGCCGCGAAGTATTGCCGTGGATGACCCGCCAAGGCCGCGGCTCGATCATCAACGTCACCAGCAGCCTGACCACCTCGGTCCGCCCACAGTGGGGCGCCTATCTCGTCTCGACGCACAGCATCGAAGGACTGACGATGCTCCTGGCGGCCGAACTCAAAGGCTCCGGCGTCCGCGTCAATACCGTCGAAGTCGCCATACCGACCGCCGCGAGCGCCGGCCGCGCCGACGACGGCGAGTGGCTCCAGGCTTTCCTCTGGCTGGCCGGCGACGACTCCACCGCCAAGAATGGCGAGCGCATCCGCGCCGCGGACTTCGTGAGAGCGGCAAGCTGATTCGTATTCGAAGTTGCCGACGTAATAAAAAGCCCCAGGCATCTGCCCGGGGCTTTCTCTTGCGAGTATCTCATTTCAACCCGCAATCGCTCTCACTTCGCTGTCTTGTATTCCTCCAGCCACGCCATCTGGATCGCCTCCAGCTTCGCCTCGTTCGACGTCTTTGGATCGTCGCCGAACTCCTCCAGTCCTATCACCCAATCGTGCAAGTCCATGAACCGCACCGTCAGCGGGTCGGTCTCCGGCATCTTCTCGTGCAGGAGGATGGCGATGTCTTCACTGTCGAGCCAGGTCAGTTTCTTATGCATTTGTAAATCACCAATTACGAATTACAAATGACGAATTACGAAAAAAAAGCCTCGACAACGTCCGCTTTCGTCATTCGTAATTCGTCATTCGTCATTCATGTTTCGTCGTCATCCCCTCGGCCCCGTGCGGCTCGCGGGCCAGGTTGCGATTCCAATTGGGAATGCGAATCTTCACCGTCTTCGTCCCGCTCGGCACGCATTGGCAGCCCAGGCGGCTATTGTGCTTGAGGTCGTACGCCTCCTCCAACTCATCTTCTTCTTCCTCGCCCGCTTCGTTGCAGCTATCGAGCCCTTCCAGCACGTGAACGTGGCACGTGCTGCACGCGCACACCCCGCCGCAGGCGTGATCCAATTCGATCCCGTGGCCCATGCAAATGTCCAATATCGAGCCGGGCAGCCCATGATCCTCGTAGGGCACTTTCGCCGGATCGATCTGGAGCGTGTGCTCCTTGCCATCCTCGTCGACGACGATCAACGTGTACTTCTGCTTCGGAGGGGCTACCTCCGGTCCTTTGATGTAAGGGTTCTGGCCGCCCATGGTGCTTCTCCAATCTTATGAGCCCGACCGCGTCATCTGCGGCTCGGGACTCGCATCTTCCCGCAACGCCTCGGTGATCGCCAGGTTCGCCAGCGGGAGCGTCATCTTTCCGAATTGATCCAATGCCTTGTGCAGCTTCTCGGCGTCGTCGGTTTTTGTCGACAGGTCCCGTAGGACGCGGATCGACTCCTCCAGCGCAACTCGCTCTTCGGTCGGCAGCTTGTGCCCATAGCGGGCCAGCGTCTGCTCCGTCTTGTGCGTGTCGAACTCCACCTGATTGCGCAGGTCGATCAGTCGGTGCGCCGTCATGTCCTGCCGGGCAAATCGAATCGATTCCTGCTCGATCCGCCGCACTTCCTCGCTCGTCAAACCGTGCGACGGAATCACCTGGATCGACGCCTCGATGCCGCTCCGCTGCTCGCTCGCCGTCACGATCAATATTCCGTTGGCGTCGATGAGGAACTGCACCTCGATCTTGGGAATGCCCGCCGGCATCGGCGGAATCCCACGAAGATCGAACGTCGCCAGGCTGCGGCAATCCTCCGTCAGCTCGCGCTCGCCTTGCAAAACGTTGATCTTTACGTTCGCCTGCCCATCGACGAACGTGGTGAACATCTCCGCCGCCTGGCAGGGAATCCGCGTATTCCGCATGATGAGCTTGCCCATCGCCCCCCCCATCGTCTCGATCCCCAGCGACAACGGCGTCACGTCGAGCAGCAGCGCGTCGTCGCGCCGCCCGCTAAGAACCTGCCCTTGCACCGCCGCGCCCAGCGCGATGACTTCGTCCGGGTTCAATGCCGTGTACGGCTTGCGGCCGAACAATTCTTCGACCCGCCGCCGGACGAACGGAATGCGGCTCGATCCGCCGACCAGCACGACTTGATCGATCTGCCGCAGCTGCATCTTCGCGTCGGCGAGTGCCAAACGGCAAGCCGCCAGCGTACGTTCCACCAAGGGTGAGATGAGCGATTCAAATTCCTCGCGCCGCACCGTCCGGCGATAGACCCGCCCCCCGCCCAGGTCCAGCTCCAGGCTCGCCGTCGGCTGATCGCTCAGGCGAATCTTCACTTCCTCCGCGAAAAGCCGCAGCGCCTGCCGCGTCGACGGCGATTCGATATTCACGCCGAACTGTTCGGAGGCTTCACGCTGCACCAGTTGGATGATCGTCCGATCAAAATCGTCGCCGCCTAAATGCGTGTCGCCGTGTGTGGCAATGACCTCGAACACATCGCCTGAAAGCCTCAAGAGGCTGACATCGAACGTCCCCCCGCCCAAGTCGTAGATCGCTATCGTTGAAGCGCCGCCCGGCGTCACGGCAGAATCGCCCGGCGCACCGCCGGCGCACTTGCTCTTGTCCCCGATCGGCAGCGAACTCGCACTGGCCTGCGCGCTCGGTGCCCGCAGACCGATCCCATACGCCAGCGCCGCCGCCGTCGGCTCGTTGATGATTCGCACGACCTCAAGCCCGGCAATGCGGCCCGCGTCGCGCGTCGCCTGCCGCTGCGCGTCGTCGAAATACGCCGGTACCGTGATAACCGCCATAGTGATCCGCCGCCCAAAGTGTTTCGCCGCCCGGTCCGCCAGTTCCCGAAGAATCAGCGCTGAAATCTCCTGCGGCGTCAGCAATTCGCCGTTCACGTCCACCTTGACGACATCGCGCTGACCTTGAACGACGTGGTAAGAAAGGTGCGGCAGTTCATTCTGAAGATCGCCGATCCCCAGCCCCATCAATCGCTTGATCGAATAGATCGTCGAAAGCGGATTTTCGACCGCATGCCGCCGCGCGTCCCAGCCGATCGTCACCTTGCCGTCCGGTGTGAACGACAGCACCGACGGCAGCCGCCCCTCGCCGCCCGCGTCGCGGATGATCTGCGGACCGCGCTCGTCGGCGTAGGCCACGAGGCTGAACGTGGTGCCGAGGTCGATACCGAGGATGACGTCGTTCGCTTTCATGCGTCCTTACCCGCCGGCGATGGTGCGAATTGCGCCAGCAGATTGTCCAGATACTTCAATGCGTTGAGCTGCTGCCGAAGCTCATCCCGCGTGTCCGGCGACCGGCCGGGCAGCGCCGCGCACAACTGCGCGATCCGCACTTCCGTCTCGCGTCGTTCCTTAGCCACGCTCGCGCGAATCCCATCCAGCGTCGCCGTATCGCCGCCGCCTTTGGCGTCATCGATCTCTTCCCGCAGCATCATCACGCGGTTTAAGAAATCCGCCGGTACGCGCTTGTCCTGCGCCGCCGATTGTCCGCCCGCTGATTCCAGCAAATATTCCGCCCGAGGCCGCGGATCGCCGAGTACCTCGTAGGCTCGATTCACCGCCGCCGAGGCCCGCAAGGCGAACGCCTGCATCTGCGGATCGCCCGCCGCGAACTTGTCAGGGTGAATGTTCCGGCTGATGGCCAGGTACTTACGGTTCAATTCCTGGGCGTCGATTTCGTAGGCCCGCGGCAGGCCGAAGAGTTCGAAGTAATTCGCGCCCTGAACGTGCGCGAGGAGTTGGCGAAAGTCCTGGCAGACCAGCGGCGTCTGCTGGAGTGCCTCGCACGTCGTGCATTTCGTGGGAACTGCGACCGTTTCCATCCGGGTCATGTCTCGATCTCCCAGACGTTCGGCACGACCGCAGGGGCTTGAACGGCTACGCGCTGAAGCTGCTGCCGCATCCGCAGGTGTGCGTAGCGTTCGGATTGTTGAACACGAACCCGCGTCCCATGACCTCGTCCTTGAAATCGACCGCCACGCCCGTCAGGTAGATATGGCTCTTCGAGTCGCAGATCACCTTGACGCCGTGAATATCCCACTCCTCGTCGCTCTCGTTCATGTGCTCGGTCAGGTCGAGGGTGTAGGAAAAGCCGCTGCACCCGCCGCCCTTGACGCCCACGCGCAGGAACGTCTTGTCCGCGTCCAGTTTCTGCTGGTCGATGATCGTCTTGACCTCGCTCGCAGCCCGTTCCGTCAACTCAATGGCCATGGTCTAATTAGCTCCTTGCTATCGAATCCCGTCGATCGTCATTTCCCGTTTAAGCGCCGGGCGCCTCAGCCCGCGACCGCTTCGGCCGGTACCTCGGACTGCTTTTTCTTGTAATCGTTGATCGCCGCGCGAATGGCGTCTTCCGCCAAAACGCTACAGTGAATCTTCACCGGCGGCAGCGACAGCTCCTTCACGATCTGGGTGTTCTTGATCTGAAGCGCCTCGTCCACCATCTTGCCCTTCATCCACTCCGTCGCCAGCGAGCTGGAGGCGATCGCCGAGCCGCAGCCGAACGTCTTGAACTTGGCGTCCACGATCCGTCCGCCCTCGTCGCACTTGATCTGAAGCTTCATCACGTCGCCGCACTCCGGCGCGCCGACGATCCCCGTGCCGACGTTCAGATCGCTCTTATCGAACGACCCGACGTTACGGGGATGCTCATAGTGGTCCACAACTTTTTCGCTATATGCCATCGGTCTTACTCCTGACTTATTGTCTCAATTCGTGCATTATTCTCCAACACCCGAAGCGGGTATCAGCAACACCTTTGTATCAAAACTCTTCTCAAAAAAGTCCTCGACCTTGCCGAGTTGAGGGGCATAATCGAAGGAGCTGACTTCCGGGTTCTTTGGATTGATCGGCACATACCACCAATCTCCGTCTTGTCGAATACCGGGCTCGAATACTTCGAGTTCAAACCCCCGTAACGGGTCCTTCGATAATTGTCCTTTGAGATTCTTAACAATGTCAGCTTGGGTCATGACCCGTTACCTCACACACTTTCATGAATACCATGCCCGCCAATCTCATTGTCTCCTTCGCGCGAGCGGGCTGAGTCTCGCAGCCGGTGCATAATCAGCCTCACACCGATGATGGTATGCCTGACTCGCCGCGCCCTTGAACTCAATAGCGCGATTCTTCAACACACGCCGTACAGCTTCCTCTCCAAACAAACGCGGAAAACTCACGTGCGACCAGTTCCCGCGGCTCGGAAGACTGAGCCCCAAGTGGATGAACAAGGCCGTCGCGGCATGATACAGGCTGAAATACGACCTACTTACCGCCGAGCGGTGATGTTGACCGTCATGAGCTATACGAGCAGTGGCGATGCTCTCCCTCGCCATTCCTAGCCACAATCGCACGTTTTCGGCGGCATTAGCCATCTTAGCCTCGTCAGTCGCTCTCCGTCAGTGCGCCGCCCACTGCACCTTGCTCAAATCGATGCCTTCCTGGGCCATCTCGTACAGCGGGCTCATCTCCCGCAGCTTCTCCACCGCCACGCACACGCGCTCGATCGTGTAGTCGATCTCTTCCTGCGTCGTGAAGCGACCGATCGAAAATCGGATCGAGCTGTGCGCCAAGTCGTCGCCCAGGCCCAGCGCCTTGAGCACGTAGCTCGGCTCCAGCGACGCGCTCGTACACGCCGAGCCGCTGGACACCGCGATGTCGTTGAAGCCCATCATCAGGCTCTCGCCCTCGACGTATAGAAAGCTTACGTTCAGGTTGTTCGGAATCCGCTGCGTCGGGTGCCCGTTCAAATAAATCTCATCCAGCCGCTTGAACAGCCCATCCTTGAGGCGGTTCCGTAGCCGCGAAATCAATTCGATCTCCTCGGTCTGGCTCTGCACGCAAAGCTCCGCCGCCTTGCCCATGCCGACGATGCCCGGTACGTTCAGCGTGCCGCTGCGCATGCCGCGCTCGTGTCCGCCGCCGTGAATGACCGGCTCCAACCGCACGCGCGGGCTCTTTCGCCGCACGTACAGCGCCCCGACGCCCTTGGGACCGTAAATCTTGTGCCCCGAGCACGACAGCATGTCGATGCCCATCGCCTCGACGTCGATCGGTATCTTCGCAAACGTCTGGCACGCGTCCGTGTGGAACAGCACGCCCTTCTCCTTGCAGAGCTTGCCGATCTCGCCGATCGGATTGATCGACCCGATCTCGTTGTTGCCGTGCATGATGGAAACGAGGATCGTCTGGTCCGTCATCGCCTCGCGCACCTGCTCGGCGCTGACCATCCCCTGCTTGTCCACCTCCAGAAACGTCACTTTGAACCCGTTCTGCTCCAGGTACTTGCACGGGTCGATCACCGCTTTGTGCTCGATCGCCTGCGAGATGATGTGGTTGCCCTTCTCGCGGTACATGTTCGCCGCGCCCTTGAGGGCAATGTTGTTCGACTCGGTTGCGCCACTCGTCCAGACGATCTCCTTGGAAGATGCGCCGATCGCGGAACCGACCTGTTCCCGGCCCTTCTCCACGGCCTCCTCCGCCTTCCAGCCGAATTCGTGGTTGCGGCTCGCGGCGTTGCCGAAGTCTCCCCTGAAATACGGCAGCATCGCCTCCATCACGCGCGGGTCCACCGGCGTCGTCGCGTTGTAGTCCATGTAAATGGGCAGCTTCATAGGACGGACTCCCTCCTCACCACATGCCCCTCGATCGAGACCGGCACGCTCCGGTCGCCGTAATCCCGATCGTAAGCGATGTCAGCGAGGGTCACTTGATTCAAAAACCCTTTCAACTTCTCATGCACCTTGCGCACCGTACGCGTCACCGGGCACACTTCCAAAAGCTCGCAGGGCGACTCGCCCCGCTCGGGGCTCGACGCACACTGAACAAAATTCACCGGTCCTTCGATCGTCGTGATGATCGACCCTAGCGTGATCCGCTCGGCCGGCATGGTCAGCGTGTAACCGCCCTTGACGCCGCGGATCGATCGAACCAACTCGCCCTGACTCAATTCCTTGAGGACCTTGATCAACAGCGCCAGCGGCACGTGAAACCGCTCGGCGATCTCCCGCGCGTTGCAAATCACGCCGGGCCGCTGGGCCATGTGCGACAGCGCGATGATCGCGTAATCCGTCTTTTTCGTCAGCGCGAACACGAGTCGAACTCCGACCAAGGCGACATGATTATTATGTCACCCATGTTGGTAATATAGTACCAAATCGGTACCATATCAACCGCCAATCCTATCGCCAGGCGCAGCGTTTAATAAACAGTCTTAACTACTTTATATATAAGTAATTAGCTGTTGTACTGGCCTGAAAAATGTGTAACATGTCGCTCTCATAGGGTGGTCTAGAGCATGGGTGCCATCCTCTTACCCATGTGCGCGAAAGTCGCCGGGAACCCTACTTCTTGGCTCCCGCTTTTTTCTTCTTTTTACCGTTCGTCTTCATCGTCTTGAGCATCGATTCCCAGGCGGCGACATACTTCTTCGCCGGGACGCGGCCGATCGCCTTACCAATCGCGTCGAGCGCCACATCTTCGAGTTTCTTGAACCGAATGCACGACTTGCCCATGCCCAGCTTCTTGCCGCTCTTGGCCCAATCCTTGCGAAACAACTCCTCCTGCTCCTTGCTGAAGTAGACGCACATGAGATAGACCGCCATGTGGTTCTTCTGGGACGCAAGCCCCGCGAACGGCAACGGCTGCGTCGGGTCACAGTGGTAGCCGGGCGGATAGACTTTGTGCGGGACGTAGTAACCGATCATGCCGTACGACATGCCCTCCTCGTAATCCTTGTCGAGGTTCTTCAGAATGACCTCGCGCACCGCCTGAATCGCGACGCGCCGATCCGTGGGCAGCCCGGCAAGGTACTCTTTCACCGTCTTAGCTTTGCTCGTCATCAGTTCCTCCCGGTTTGTTGTGGCACAGCCGCCCGCGGCTGTGATTGTTGCGAACCCCGACTCGGTTTGGGCCACGTACAGCCGTATCAGCTCAGTCTATCCCGTTTAGCCGTTCTTCGCCACTTGGCCACTGGCAAACGCTAGAATCGAGACGACAAAAGGAGCCCTCATGCGATACATGGTCATCGAAC
>CAYMXF010000027.1:12140-20741 GCA_964393935.1 uncultured Planctomycetaceae bacterium | reverse complement strand
CGGCGATGAGCGATTCATAAACGGCGGCGGAGAGGGAGAGCGGCAGCTTGTTGCGTGCGGCGATGCCGTTGCCCAGGAACATGAACTGCGGGAGGCCGAGCTTCTCGGAGATCTCCGCGCAAGTCTTTCGCGAGACGACGGAGGATTTGACCTTGGTCATATCGCCTTCGAGGTAGTCCTGATAGTGGTCGAAGAGGTATCGGCAGACGACCATGCCGAGGATGGCGTCGCCGAGGAATTCAAGACGTTCGTTGCTTTGAAGGCGGGTGGGAGCGATCGAAGCGTGAGTGAGAGCGGAGGCAAGGAGCGCCTGATCTTTGAAACGATATTCGATTACCGCTTGGCAGCGATCCAGCACTTCGGGGTTCATGGTTCGACCTGTTGCACGATCTGCTCCAGGCCGATGGCGAAAGCCGCGCGACGGATACCTCCGTGGGCGATTTTCGTCATATGCCCAGATATCGGACGGCACTTGCGGCGAACGCCGCGATGCCGCCCACACCAACTTCACCATCCATGATACCCATCGGTAGCCTTCGGCGTCAACTCCATTTACACTCTTTCCATGACCACCGCCACTGAAACTTTGACCGATCCACGCCCTTTTCTGACGCACGAGATCGCCGCCGTTCCAGGTGCGATCAAGCGGCGTTACGAGGATTTTTGCGTCGAGGAGATTCCGGCGTATGAAGCGTGCGGGGCCGGGGATCATTGCTATTTCGTGATTGAAAAGCAGGGGTTGGCGACGATGCGGGCGGTGAACGACATTGCCCGAGAGCTAGGGGTGCTGTCGCGCGATATCGGACTGGCGGGTTTGAAGGATGCGCGGGCGGTGACGCGGCAGATGCTGAGCCTGGAGCACGTCGATCCGGCGCGGATTCGGGCGTTGGAACTCCCGCGAATCAAGGTGTTGTCCGTTTCGCGGCATGGCAACAAGCTGAAGATCGGACACCTGCGCGGCAATCGGTTTCGGATCAAGTTGCGGGAGAGCGATCCGGGGCGGCTGGGGGACATTCGCGCGGTGTTGGACGTCCTTGAACGGCGCGGCGTGCCGAACTATTTTGGGCAGCAACGGTTTGGCTCGCGCGGGGATACGTGGCAACTCGGGCATGGGATTCTACGGAAGGATCCGCAGACGGTGATCGATCTGATGCTCGGTAAGTCGACGGCGCACGACACGGGCGACGTGCTAAAGGCACGGCAACTATACGACGCGGGCCATTACGGCGCGGCGGCGAAGGCGTGGCCGTACGGCTATCGGGACAACGCGCGGGCTTGCCGGGTGATGGAAAAGACACATGGGAATCACCGGCGGGCGATGTATGCGGTGGACCCGCGGCTCAAGAAGTTTTTCGTCAGCGCGTACCAGTCGCACCTGTTCAATCATTTGCTTGCCGAGCGGATCGGGGAGATTGACCGCGTGCAGGCGGGCGATTTGGCGTACAAGCATGAGAACGGCGCGGTGTTTCGGGTCGAGGACGCGGCGGCCGAGGGGCCTCGCGCGGCGGCATTCGAGATTTCGGCGACGGGGCCGATCTTCGGGTATCGGATGACCGAGGCGGGCGGCGAGCCGGGGCGGTTGGAACAGGCGATTCTCGCGGCGGAAGGCGTGTCGCTCGACGAATTTCGGTTTATCAAGGGGATGAAGGTCCACGGGGCGCGACGGCCGCTGCGGTTTCGGATGGCGGACCTTTCGTTAGACGCCGGCGCGGACGACCACGGGGCGTACGTCGAACTGGCGTTCACGCTTTCGGCGGGATGTTACGCGACGATGATTCTGCGGGAGATTTGCAAGGAGGCGCTGCAGGAGGGGCTAACGGATTCCGATGAGGCGGGAGGCGAGTGATATCACTTGTCACCGTCATTGACTTTCAAGGATGGCCTTAACATCTTGGGCCGCGTGGAGGACGCGAACGATGGAGAGCGGCGAGGACTCCGGCTGATAGAGGATGAGATAGGAGTACATGCGATAAAAGCGAAGGGATTCGTCAGACAAATCGTCGCGTCGATGGCCTATGCCGGGCATGGTGGCCAGGCGCTGAATGGCCGAGCAAAGGTCGGCGGCGACCCGGTCGGCCGCGTCGATGCTGTCCCGAGCAATGTAATCCCAGATTTCGATAAGATCGCGGCGGGCGTCAGCGGAAAGGATGTACGGCTTCATTTGCGGGCGCGGCGGCGTTTGCGTCCGCGTTTTTCGAGTTCCGCAAAGACGGACTCGCCATCATAGATCTCCCCCCGGCGGAGTTGGCGCAGGCCAGAAGCGATTTTCCGCCGCACGTCCCTCAGCGCGGCTTTACGCACCGCGTTTTCCTGCTTGAGAAGCCGCAAGGCGTGCCGCACGACTTCGCTCGCGGATTGATATTCGCCGGAGTTGACCTGCGCATCGATGAAACGATCGAACTCGCGAGTGAGGGACACGTTCATGGTCGTTCGATTCGCCACATCGAAACTATAACCGTAAGAAACAGTTGTGTCAAATTGTGCTACAGGGGTCCTTCCGAAAACGAACGCACCGGCGGGTTTGAGCCGCCGGTGCGTAGGAAAGGAGGGGTGGGAATGAAGGCTTTTCGGATCGGCCGCCTTACAGGCCGATGAGTATCCCGTCGATCAGCGGTTGGATGTCCATTCCGTCGGCCTTACCGTCGTTGTTGAGGTCGCCGACGAAGACGTCGAAGAAGCTGCACGCGCCGACGCCGTTTTGGATCGTGACCGACCTGGTGGGTCGGGCCACACCCATGCCGATCAACGTCACGTTGTAATTCCCATCGGGCAAGCCGTGATCCAGGAAGTACTGACCGTTGTCGTCGGGCTCGACGCACGTAACGTACATTGGCGGGCTGAGCGGATCAGCGCCGGCGGGTCGGATTTCAGCCAGGAATACCATCGGGGGAAGGACAGCGGCAGGCAGCGCGATGACCCCGCTCAGTGAAGAATAAAGACGATAAGCCAGATCGGTTCGTTTCGGTATGGGGCAGTCGTCGACGATCGAGCAGGAGATGGTACCGACCGCGTCTCGCTGCTGGGCGTCGCAAAGCCGGAGGTCTCGATAGCCGGACCAGTGGAAGTCCTCGGCGGCGACCACGAAACTCTCCTGGTCGATCTCCGAGACTTGCAGCCAGTATTTGGTGTTGGCCGCGGCGGTAAATCCGGGCGCGGGCAGGACCACCCGGAAGCGATAGACCGTCCGGTTCTGACAGTCCGTACCGGCAGTGCGGTGCGAAGGGGTGAGGCACCAGGATTGCAGAACCGCCGCGGGATTACAGGGCGCCGGGCAGAATCCCTGTGCGGTGTTGCTGAGAATCGCGATGTAGTAGCGCTTGTTCAACTGGGCCACGTTGGTTACGACGCCCCACCACTCAATCGTGTTGAAATTGGTATTCACGGTAAACTGAAAATCGTCCATCGCCACCTTCGGGTAGGGGGTATGGGAAGGGCAGTCCCATACCGTCGATGTAACGGCCCCGTTGGGCGACGACCACGGTTGATTCTGGGCCAGCGCGGGCAAGGCCGCGAGCATACCAAGACACATTGCGCCCCATCCGATTCTGTTTCGTGACATTTTGTTTGCCTCCTCGGGCATTTGACGGTTCCGGTCGGCCGGCACGCGCCGGACCGGATCGGGACACGACCACGTTTCCTGTTTGAGCCGCACAGCCCGCCGGGTGGATTCCGTCACCTGTCGGGATGAGCGGCTCTCTATGAATGAACGCGGAAATGAAAGGAGATGGGGCTCAGGAATTCGGGTCACAGAATGCGACGTTGGGAACGGCTCCGTCTTTGGGTCGAAAACGACAGGATGCGCCGGCGGCCCCTGCGAGACCGCCGGCGCACTCTGTTTGGAACCGACCCCCAGGAGGAGGCAAGGCCAACGGAACTACGGGGCCAGGAGGCCGCTCACGATGATGGGGATGTCCAGGCCGTTGACCAATTCATCGTTGTTGAGGTCGCCGAGCCGGTCGATGACGAAATCCGCGCCCATCGCCACGCCGCCGCCGACGGTAATCATCCGCGTTTGAGAACCCATGCCCATTCCCCGCAGCGTCATCAGGTACATGCCGTCGGGCAATCCCGGGTCGATGGCGTACGCGCCGTCATCGGCCGGCTCGACCGTTTCCGTATACACGACCTCGCCACCGGCCATCGTGCGAAACTCGGCGACGAAGACCGTGGGCGGCGGGAGAGGCAAGGTCGGCGCCAGGATCACGCCCGCCACAAGGGTCGTTTTCAATTTGAAGGCCAAGTCGGGGCCGTTGGCGTAGCCGGCGGGGTTGAGGTGCGGCTCGCAGATGGCGCCCAGATCGCAGCTCGGAGGAATCGGAAGGAACATGGCCGGACACAGATTCCCAAGACCGGTGTGGTTGAGATCCCAGGTACTCCACCTGAAATCCACCAGGCCGGGATTGATGCTCTCGTCATCGATCTCCGAGACTTGCAGCCAGTAGTGAGTACCGTCTGTTTGGGTAAACGGCGGGGTCAAGGGGGCCCAAAAACCCCACACCCTTTTACCATCGCAGTTCAAGCCGAGTTTGATGGAGTGGGGCTGGACGCAGTAGATCGGGGACACGGGCGCGCCCGGGTTTCCGCAGGGGGTGCAAGGGCTGAAGGTATGGCTCCAAATCCGGATGTAGAAGCGCTTGAAGCGCTGGGCCGGGCCGTTGGGCAGATCGCCAGACCAAGTGAGCCAAGTGATGGGGCCGGTCGCCGTACACTGGAAATCATCCAGCGCGACTTGAGTCACGATCGTCGGACTTGCGCAACTCTGCACACGGGTATCATGGACCGGGCCGTCGGGGTAATGCCAGGGCTGGGGCCATTTGAACTGCCCCCAGGCGGGCGACACGGCGAAGAGAAAAAGACACGCTACGCCCCATCCGATTCTGTTTCGTGACATTTTGTTTACCTCCGCGGGCTAATTGGGTTCCGGTCGGCCGGCACGCACCGGTGCGCCACGGAACACGATGACCATTTCCGTTTTCGCCGCCCCGCTCGAGTGGTGGTTTCCTTCGCCATCCGGGAGGGGCGGCTCATTAGTCAACGCGAGAAAGGGCCGCGAATAGGCTCAGGCGAATAACGGTGAAATTGAGAGTTGAGGAGTGGATTGAACGCGGAACGGGTGAAGGAGCAACGTGGAAATCGGCGGGCAAGGACGCCCGCCCTACTGGTCTTCTTCGGGCTTTCTAATAGTCGAAATTGGCCCAGGCGTTGGCGCTGGTGAAGGGCCCACCGCCGCCGAGGGTGATGATCGCTCCGAAGTCGTTACCCGCGGCGAAGTTGTAGCCGGTTCCGGGACCGGCGGAGCTGTTTTTGACGATGAAGTTGCCCGCCGAGGTGATGTCGAAATTAAAGGCGGTGTTGAAGGCGGCGTTGTTGGCCTCCACGCGCGTGCCGCCGGGGGGCGAGCCAACGATGTGAATGCCGATGCCGTTGACGCTGACATTGTTGTTCAGGACGAGGCAGTGACTCGACGCCTCGATACCATCGCCGGTGTTTCCGCGAGCGTTACAGTCGCTAACGGTGCAGCCGGCGGCGGCGTTGATGCCGTCGGACCCGTTGGCCTGGACGGTGCAGATTTTGACGATGCTGCCGGACCCCGCGGAGATGCCACTCGCGCCGTTGGAAGAGGCGACGCAATCTTCGATCTTGCAGCCGGAGCCGGTCGTGATGCCGGTGCCGGTGTTGTCCAGGGCCGAGGAATCCTTGCAGATGCAATTGTTGCCCAAAATGATGCCGCCTGTACTGTTACCGTCGGTCTGCATGTACACCACCGTGTGATCATTGCCGCAACAGACTCCGTAATCGTCGTCTTCGGCCTTGACCATCGCCATCGTGACTTTTGTGCCCGAGCCCGAGTTGATTCCGCCGCCGCCCCAATCGGACACCATGCCGTCGTGAATGTGGATCCGCGTACGGGCGCCTGAGACCCGGATTCCGTCGAGCGAGCCTAAGACGCCGTGGAGGGCGAAGCCGCTGAGGTCCAACGAGACATCGCTGGAATTGACGATGATGCCGTGCTGGCCGGACGTGCCAGTCAGGTCCTTGGTGACGTAGTAGGAGCCTGGCTGGCTAATGGTGAAAGGCAGCGAAGAAATGGGGGTGCGGGGCTCCACGATGTCCAGAGGTTTCATGGTCGAGGCGACCGGACCCGCCGGTGGGTTCAAGTTGCCCGCATTGACCCAGACGACCATCACGGTCAACACCGCACAAAACATTACGATTTTGAATTGGTGCTCCTTTGTCATGGCCTGATCCCTCCACTCCTATTCGACCGTCCTATTGTATCCTTTTTCGCCGCTAAAATGAAGTCCTAAACTCATGTTATTTGGGTTCTGCGCCGGGGTCCGGCGTCCTATCCAGCAATCGGGCGCGATACTCCTCCGCCTTGGCCGCATCGCCCAGTTGTTCATACAAATCAATCAGTCGCTGAACGGTCTTCCGGGTCGCGGCGTGCGTCGCCCCCAGGCGCTTAACGAGATAGTTGTAGGCCATCTTCAACTGCTGCTCGGCCTTGTCGTAGCGGCCCAGGCGCGTCAAACATTCTCCGTAGGTGCTGCGATAGATCGCCGGGTTGGGGTCGCTCCTGGACAATGTAGCCGACGCGGTCTCCACCACGTCGCCGAGGATTTTTTCAGCCTCCTCGACTCGATCGAGCTTCATCAGACAGCGGGCCAGGTTGTTGCCGATCGTCAGTGCCAGGGAGTCCTGTTCGTCCAGGACGCGGGCCGAAGCGTCGAATGCCTCCCGCCAGAGCTGTTCGGCCTCCACGAATTCGTTCCGGCCGAAAAGCACGGCGGCCAGATCGCTCAGGGCGCCCAGCGTCTCGGCGTGATCGTCGCCCAGGGCTTTTCTGCGCAGCTCGACCGTGCGGCGAAGCAGACGCTCGGCCTCGGCGAGATCGCCGCGCTCATGCAAGAGCGTCCCCAGGTTGTTCATCGCACTCAGCGTCCTCCTGTTTTCCTCTCCGAGCACCTGCTGACAGCCGGCAAGGGCTTCACGAAGCAGCCGCTCCGCATCCTCCGCGCGACCCAACTTGCGCTCCACGCGGGACAGATTGTTCATGGCGCTGAACATCATCTTGTCCGCTCGTCCCCACACCGACATTCCCTTTTCCACCGCCTCGGCCAGGATAGGCCGGGCCTCTTCCCATTTGCCTTGCTCCATCAGGACCAGCCCGACGTTTGCCTCGCATTTCAACGTGTCCGGGTGTGAATCTCCCAATTCCCGCTTGCGAAGCGCCCAGGCCTTCTGAAACAGCGTCAACGCTTCCTCAAATTGACGCCAGTCGTAGCAGATCGTCCCCAGGTTGTATGACATCACCGCTTCTTCCAAGGGATGTTCGTCGAGATGCGGTAATCGCGTCGCGCCTCGACGGAGCAGCTCGTCCACGCTCACCTGCGGCTTTTTTCCCCGCCGCGACCAATCGATTCGTTCTGTTTCGGGATCGTCCGGATCGGACTCTCGAAACATTTTCATCCAGAAGTTCGCCACGACCACCATGGCCTGTTGGTTTCGCACTGCTTCCCGTTGGTTTCGCTCCGCTTCGCGCCATTTCAAAAACGTCGTGGTGAAGCCCCCCGCCAGCGTCAGCAATAGAAGGAATCCCGCGGCCACGCCGATCCGGTGTCGGCGGATGAACTTGGCGGCGCGGTAGCCGAGCGTCCCCTTTCGCGCGAGGACGGGTTCGCCTTCCAAGTGGCGGCGGATGTCTTCGGCGAACAGATCGACCGACGGATAACGATGTTCAGGCTCCTTGCGGAGGGCCTTGAGCACAATCATGTCCACGTCGCCCGACAAGCGGCGACGCAGTCGTTCGGGCCGGTCATTGCGCATCCGGCTGACCGATTCGGGCGTCAGGACGGTCGGGGGGCCGCCGTCGAAACTTGTTACCGTCTCCGTTTGCGTCACCGCCGTGCTGGGGCGGAGTGGTTCTTGCTCACAGATGAGCCGCGCGATCTCGTGCATCGCCTGGCCTTTGTAAGGCCGATGACCTGTGAGGAGTTCAAAGAGAACCACGCCCAGAGAGTAGACATCGGTCGATGTGGTGACCGGCTGACCGCGGATCTGCTCAGGGCTGGCGTAGGCCGGCGTCATCGGTTGTTGACCCGATCGTGTCAGCGTCGCTGCGAGCGCGGATGAATCCCGATCCAAGAGCTTGGCGAGCCCGAAGTCGAGCAGCTTGGGCACGCCATCGGCGGTGACGAGGATGTTGCCGGGCTTGAGGTCGCGATGGATGACCAGACTACGGTGGGCGTAGTTCACGGCCTGGCAGATGGTTCGAAAGAGTTGCAACCGGGCGCTGGTGGAGAGGCGGCGCTCATCGCAAAACCGATCGATCGGCAGGCCCTCGATGTATTCCATGACGAGGTAAGGAAGACCGTCGTCGGTGGTCCCGCCGTCGAGGAGGCGGGCGATATTGGGATGATCAAGGTTGGCGAGGGTTTGTCGCTCGGTACGAAAGCGGCGGAGCAGCTCATCTCGATGCCGGGCGTCGCAGTAGGGATCGGTGCGAATGACCTTGATGGCCACCTGCTTACGGTAGGCGTCGTCGGCGCGTACGGCGAGAAAGACCGCGCCCATCCCGCCGGAAGCGATGGGCCGTACGAT
>CAYMXF010000027.1:3835-12040 GCA_964393935.1 uncultured Planctomycetaceae bacterium | reverse complement strand
GAGTTCCATTCGCGCTTGATGGTGGCCGGTGAAACGCCGAGTAGCCCGGCCGTCTCTTCGACGGTCAGGCCACCGAAGAAACGCATCTCGACGATCCTGCCCTGCTGCTCGTCGAGACCGGACAGTTTGCGCAGGGCCTCGTCGAGGGCCTCGAAGTCCACGGCTTTCTCGCCGTCGGCCTGGATTCCTTCGTCCAACTCAATGCGAGACTGTTCTCCGCCGCGCTTCTGGGCGCGGTGCGCCCGGGCATGATCGACGAGGATGCGACGCATCATGGTGGCCGCGACGGCGACGAAGTGAGTTCGGCTTTGCCAATGTATACCTTGCTGGTTCGCCAGCCGCAGATAGGCTTCGTTAATCAAGGCGGTCGGTTGGAGGGTGTGGTCGGGACGTTCTCCGCGGAGCGACCGCTCCGCCAAGGCGTGCAACTCGTCGTAGACGAGGGGCAATACCTTCCCCCAGGCATCTGGGTTTCCACCGTCGATGCAGGCCAAAAGCCGGGTGACATCGCTAGATGTGTCGGGGTCCATCGAATCGCCCCAACGATCCGCCCAGGGTAGATTCTCCCCGGGCGCTATATCCATTATCGCGTTCTTCCCTACGGATCACAAGTAAGGGGTAACCGATGCGATCTAAGCGGTTTGTCAGCCCAGGACGTCAGAGGGGCGCCGGCGACCTCGGGCGGTCGAAACGGATTGCCGGTCATCGTTCGAGAAAAGAAGGGGCTGCTCTACCGGTTTTCGAATGGCACGACGTGCAGGATTCGGCCCGGTCCGCGGGGCGCTGGTGAGGGGGTCGGCGACGCCGTCGAGGGGGGCGCCGGGGGTGGCGGATTTGAGGCGTTTTTGGGCTTGGTTGAAGTATTGCGCTGAGAGTTCGAAGCCGACGGGGGTGCGGGCGAGTTTTTTGGCGGCGGCGAGGGTGGTGCCGCTGCCGGCGAAGGGGTCGAGGACGACGTCGCCTTCGTTGGAGGAGGCGCGGATGATGCGTCCGAGGAGCTTGCTCGGGCATTTGGCAGCCGTGCCAGCCTCGGCCCTCGGAAATTCATGACTCCGTGAGGTCGCGCGGGTCGCAGAAACACGCTGGGATGGAGCGACGGACTTTCTCCAGCCATTCGCTCCGATTCGTTGCGTTCGCATCACGCAGGTCAGTCACCTGGCACGACTCTACGTACCAAACCGCCGCGACAAAGTTCATGTCCATGGGTTTGATGTTGTCAATGAATTGCTCTCCTTGTCGCGACCGTTCTAGCACTTCGGCCGCTGCTTCTACAAGATAATTTCTGAAATCACGGTCGGCGGAGTTTGGATGATTCCAGAAACGAAGCATCAGCTCGACGAGCAGTTCTGCTTCGTAGAGCCCACAAAACCGAATGGCCGCGTTGAGCCGTGAATCACTTTTTTCGTTCTCGGACTCGGTCATCGTTGCACGTTGAAATCCGCCTTACGAGATCGAATCAATTCGAGTTCCATTGCTTTGCGCACACGTGTCGACGTACTTGCCGGGAGTACATGATACTCTAGAAAAAGATCGTCCTTCCCAAATTCCCAAATGTATTGGGCAAGGCGCTTGTTGTCCGAGTGGTCAAGGTGCTTTTTCAACCTCAACCGCAGATTCTGGGCTTCGCCAACATAAAGCACTTTATCTCGCGCCGTGAGGAAATACAGTCCCTGTTCGCTGGGAAGTTCTAAAGGATTAAGTCCGGCCACTTCAATCGGACCGACGACCCTGCTCGTTACGACACGACCTAAGAGTTCCGGCCGAAGTCGTTTTGATTTCCGAAGCTTTAGCGCGGCCCAACGATACTCCAGTGGCGAATACCCCGGCGCTATTGCCTCAGCCACCGAATCGAACTCGCGAGCCAAACTTGGGTCACAGAGTACGCGATCCAATGTCGTTCTGTGCCTTCGCTCCATAGCACGGATGGCCATCTCGGCGGCAAACGCGTAAGCATCTTGACCGGTAATCTTTATTCGGCGACTTCCCCTTTGTAGTCTTGCGCGTTTACGTGCGTTCAAGAGGAGGAGGTTTAGGTCAACGGCGGCCGCTCGCAGTCCTCGACGCGAGCATTGCCTCAGGAACCGGTCATTCAAACTTGAATCAGCTATGACTCGATCGACGGAGTATCCGTCGCGCACCTGTTCGAACGCTTCAATAACAAGCCGTCTCATGCTACAGAGGATGAACGCCAGACGTTGGCAGTTGGTTGGTACCGATCAAGTAGCCTCGCTCGGCGCGCAGCCTCCCACTTACTCTCGTCGATTCCGACGATGCGCTTTCGCAATTCAGCAAAGTCAGAAAACCGTGTGCGAATCTCGATATCCTTTTCACTCCATTTGTTGTGCCCCATCTCGTTCAACGCGGAGCCGAGTCGCTCAAGACCAAAGAGATCGCAATCGCCCAGCGACCCTGCGAACCCAATGAAAAACGGTTTTCCCGCACTCGTAATCAAAAAGTGACCTGGTTTACCTCGCAATTGTGAGATATTCGCCAGGCGAACAACGTGGCGGGCCAATGCATCGTCCATCCTGTCAAGGATGTGGGTTCCCTTGCTTGCAAACTTGCGCAAACTCAGCGCTCCCCACCGGTATTCAAACGGGGAGTATCCCGGCGCGATGGTGCGCGCCACTCGATCAAACTCCGCCGCTGAGTCGGGATCGCACAGAATCTCGTCAAGCGAGCAGCCGCGACCATCCCCTACTTTGCGCCAAGCCATTTCACTGGCGTATATGAATGACGCCATCGCCTCGCGCGTGATAATGGTTCGTCGCGATGTATCGATTTTTGAAAGCCCGCCTCGCTTCCGTAGGCCCAACAAACGAAGATTCCAGTCTTTCGGTTCTCCCGGGATGCCAAGAAGTAGACAATTCTCGAAAAACTTCTCATTGAGTGAGGGGTCAGCAAGGACCCGGTCGGCCGAGAAGCCCTGGTGTGAAGCGATAAACGCTTCGGCAATTGCGGTAAACAGTTCGCCGTTTGTGACGGCGATTTGACCCAATGATATGTTTGTCCGAACGACGACAGGGCTTCTTGAAATGGCTTGGTTGGACGATTCCTGCACGCGTTTAAGCCGTCGCCCTCGCCTGGTGGGTGGAGCGCTAAGTGTCGCGTCGTCCGGGCCCGTGAGCGGATCACCCGGTTGGACAGAAGCGAGGCGCTGTTCAATCTTCTTGACATATTTCGAAGACAGTTCGAAAGCGAGATACCTTCGATTGAGTTTCTTGGCGACGACGGGGGTCGTGCCGCTGCCGCCGAAGGGGTCGAGGACGAAGTCGTCTTCGTTGGAACAGGCGCGAATGATGCGGCCGAGGAGTTGTTCCGGCATCTGGCAACCGTGCCAGCCGCGGCGTTCGTTGAACGTTCCGGCAACGCGGGAAAAGAACCACGTGTCGCTGTGCGGTGGGAAGCGGTCGGGGATGTCCTGCGGTCGCAGCACAAAGCCGTCGCGTGTTGAGACTTCCGACGGCAAAACGGGCGATATCATCCAAGTATCGTCGGGAACACGGCCGTCGGGGTGGGCACGTTTGTCGCCGTAGACGAGCTCGCGGGCTGATGGCACTCGTACGTCGAGCGAATTAAACGTGAACTTCTTTGGGTCCTTCACGAAATAGAAAAGATGAGCGTGACTGCGGGTGAACTTCTGCTTGCAGTGGACGCCGAAGGTGTAGAACCAGACGACCCAGTTACGGCAGTGCAAACCGAGAGTGCGAGTGCAGAGGACCTTGAGGTCGGCGGCGTACTCGTCGCCGATGGCGAGCCAAAAGGAACCGTTCCGCTTGAGAACGCGGATAACGCCGCTGATCCACCGTCGTGACCATTCAAGATATTCCTCGGCCTTGCGGCGATCGTCGTAAACGTCGTACTCGTAGCCGATATTGAAGGGCGGGTCGGCAAAGACGAGGTCGACGGAGCCGGGGTCCATCGCGGCCAAGCCGGCGATGCAATCTCCTTGGCTAATACCTTCTAACTTAGATTTCAAACGCGGCCTCCTGCGGATTCGAGATAGACATGGATTATACCTAACAAATCCTGAACTTCAAGTAAGTACCATAATAGGGAATCCTGGGCTGGCAAGCTACAAGACACAGATCCTTGGCGATTGCGAGTTGTGATTTGTAGACGGTGATTGAGTGTAGTTGCGTCGAAGCACGCACCATCCAACAGCAAGCCAGGATTGGAGCGAACGGAGGGGTCTACGCCACGAGTTCCGTCGTTTCCGTCTTGAAGCGGCGGCGGAGGCGGTGGATCACGTCTTTGTGGATCTGGCTGACCCGCGACTCGGAGAGGTCGAGGACCAGGCCGATCTCGGCCATGGTGAGGCCCTCGGTGTAGTAGAGCACGAGGACCAGCCGCTCTTCGCGGTTGAGCCCTTTGGTGATGTAATCCGTAAGTAATTGCTTGGAAACACGTTCCGACGGATCGACGGCCCGAGCGTCGGAGACGTCCCAGCCGCCCGGCGAACCGCGGTGGAAGCCGTCGTCGTCGCCTTGGACGGCCGACAGGTGGACTTCGTGGCCGAGGCGCGAAAGCCGCGCCAGCTCGGAGTAGCGATCGCGGTTCATGCCCATCTTGTCGGAGAGTTCGTCATCGGTCGGCGGGCGGCCCAGATTGGAGTCGAGCACGTCGCGGTTTTGCATGCGGAGCTTTTCGAAGCTGCGGACGGTCCGCGATTGACCGTCGAGCGAACGGAGCCAGTCCATGACCGCGCCGTGGATGCGCTGCTGGCAGAAGGTCTCGAACTTGGCCTTGTGGCAGGGGTCGTAGGCTTGCACGGCTTCGAGCAGGCCGTCGTAGCCGGCCGAGCAGATCTCGTCGTAGCTGATCTGCGCGGGCAGCTTCTGCGAAAGCCGAGCGGCCTGCATGTGAACGAGCGGGCGATAATGCTCCACGAGCTTGTTACGAAGCTTGATGGAGCGAGCCGTCAGGTACTTCTTCCAAAGGGAATCAATCTCGCGCCGGGCTGCCGTCTTCATGGGGAACATTCCTTTGTTCACGCCGGGCTCGATCCGTGCGCAAGCGATAGAGCCCGAGACCGTCCTTGTTCCGACCAGGCGAGTCGAGGCGATCAGTAGTTTCGAGTTCGGCATCCATGCCGATAAGAGAGAAGCTAAGTTGACCTTACCTCCGTGTAAGTTTGATGCGGCGTGAGGAATGCTACCGAAGCGCCGGAACGATTTCCAGACTTTTTTTGAAGATTTGAAGAAAATTTTTGAACGAGGCGGGGACACCGATCGTACGCGCGTTCCGGCCGCGCGACGTTTGCCGGTCGGCGCGCCTGATGCCCGGACAGGACCGCCGCGCGCCCTTCGACCGCTCGTGGCATCACTTCAATATCAACACTAGCAGTAGGATCAGGATGACGACGGCTTCGCCGATGAGGCCGAGGATGAAGGGGAGGGAGTTACTGGTCGGTGGGGAATACGGCAGGTTCTGCGCACCGCCTTGCATTGTTTGCGGAGAGAATTGGCCGCTGCCGCCATCGGCGAGCGTTTCGAGCATCTTGTCGTTGTAGCCGCTTCGGGCTTGCAGGGGCGATTCCCCGCGGGAGACTCGTTCCAGGTCCACGAGGAGATCGGTCGTGGAGAGGTACCGCAGATTGCGGTCCTTGGCCATGGCCCGCTCGACGACCTCCGCTAGGCCGGTCGAGAGGCTGCTATTGAGGTGGTCCGGGGGGATCAAGGGCTCTTTCAGGTGTTTATGCATGATCGCCGAGGGGGTCGCGCCCTCGAAGGGGACCTTGCCGGTGATCATGTGGTAAAAGGTCGCCCCGAGGGAGTAGATATCCGCCCGAAAGTCCACGTCGATGACCCCTCGGATCTGCTCGGGGGAGATGTAATAGGGGGTGCCGTAGGCCCGACCCCTCTCGGCCTCGGCGGCCACAACGTCGCTGGCTTCGCGGGCCAGACCCATGTCGGCGAGCTTTGCGGTGCCGTCCTTGGTGATCATGATGTTCTTGGGCTTGACGTCGCGATGGATAAAGCCCTTGGCATGGGCATGTTCGAGGGCCCGGGCGATCTGGGTGATGATGCTCAAGGCGGCTTTTTCGTTATAGACGCGGCAAGCGATGAGTTCGTCATAGACGGTCTTGCCGTCGACGAATTCCATGACGAAGTAGTGGTAACCGGCGAATTCGCCGACGTCGATGGCCTGTACGATGTTGTTGTGGTTGAGCTTGGCGGCGGCGCGGCCTTCCGCGTAAAAACGCTTAACGAACTCAGGGTCTTCACTGAGCCGCTTGGGAAGAATCTTTATGGCGACGATGCGGTCGAGCGAGAGCTGTTTGGCCTTGTAGACGCTGGCCATCGCCCCGGCGCCGACTTTTTGCATGATTTGGAAGCCGGGTATCTGCTGAAGCGACTGCGACATCGAGTCGTCTGCGGGGTTGGCCAGGCGTTTGAGCTGGCTGGCGGTGACGAAACCGGCGCGGACGAGGATTTCGGAGAGCTGCATCGGCGTGCCGGCGGTTTGGAGTTTTTTCTGCCTAGAGATGGCGGCCTGGACTTCCTCGGCGGTGACGAGTCTGGCGTCGACGACGGCGCGGGAGAGGAAGCTGTCGCCGCCAGTGCCGGTTTTTTGCCCTGCGGGGAGGGGTTCGATGGCCATATCGCACCCTTTTGTTGGGACGAATCGCGGAGGTTTTCGTCGCCGTGATGCTATCTTAGTCTATGTCTTTTAAGGGGTTAAGTCAAACCGTTCCCGCGAACAACTCACAAGCCTCAGAGTGGGATGTTGATGGGGCTTTGTTCGGCAAATTGTACGAGCCTGGCGGGATCGACTTCGACGCCGAGGCCGGGCCCTGTAACGGGACGCCATCGTCCGCCGAGGCCGAAGCGAATAGAGGATCGCGTGATATCGGCGGTCAGGAGGAAACGGCCGAAGCTGCCTTCGGCGAAGCGGACTTGGGGGACGAGTTGGAGGAACCAGCGACCAGTGGCGGAGAGGATGCTGGTTTCGCCGACCATGCAGCCGAGTTGGATGTCGAGGTTATGGCGGCGGGCGAGGACGGCGAGGCGGAGGGCGGGGATGAGACCGCCGTTCTTGCTGATGCGGATGTTGAACCAGGAGGCGGCGCGGTGAACGATCAGGGCTTCGGCGTCGTCGGGGGTGACGAGCGATTCATCGGCCATGAGCGGGAGGTTGGTGCGTTGGGCGAGGGCCGCCCAGTCTTGGATCGCTGTTTTGGGAAGGGGCTGTTCGACGCAGGCGATGGGGAGCGATTCCCAGGCTTCGAGGCGGCGGGCGGCTTCATCAAGCGACCAAGCGCCGTTGGCGTCGAGGCGGAGGGACGTGCGACTGGTGGTGAGACTGCGGCCGAGGGCGCGGACGCAGGCTTGTAGTCGGGCGTCATCGTCGGCGTCGCCGACCTTGATTTTGAAATCGCGCAGGCGGGCCCAGCGCATTCGGCGGATGGCGCGGGCGGCGCGGTCGGGCTCGCCGGCGGAGACGACGCCGCTGAAGCGGACCTTGTCGCGGCTGCCGGGGGGACCGAGGAGCTTTTCGTCGACGTAGCCGGCGACGTGTTCGATGGAGCGGCCGAAGGCGCGGCTGTAGGCGTCGAGCAGGGCCAGTTCGACGGCGGCGCGGGCGGCGGTGATGACAGTGCCCGCCGAATCCACGAGGGACAGATTCGCGGCGGCTTCGATGGCTTCGCCGAAGTTTGACGGACGGATGTCGACGAGTAGAGGCAGAAAGATGTTTTGTATTGCCGCGACGGCGCTTTCAATGGATTCGCCGGTGACGTATTCGCGGGGATGTGTCTCGCCGTAGCCGACGGTGCGGTCGGCCAATTCGACGGTAACGATCAATGGGTTGGCACAGTTTCGCTCGGCGGCGGCGTGGCGGAAGCGGACGCGCATGGGGATGGCGAGGGGCCAGATCGTGACACGCGTGATGGGCAGAGGGGCGGACATGGGGCAATTGAAACGCCAAAACGCCAAAACGCCAAAACACCGAAACGAAGGCAAGAAGGGCGAATAGCAATTGCAAAATGACGAATGGCGAATTACGAATAGCGAAAGAAGACGGGGAGCGAGCGGTTTATCGTGAAGAAAGCGTCGACTCAATCGTGTCGATCCAGGTTAGAGCGGCAAGGGTGGAATTAAATCGCTGATCGAAGAGCGCGCGGGCGGCTTGGCCCATCTTGGCGCGGCGTGGGGCGTCGTTTTTGAGTTCGCGGATGATCGCGGCGAGGGCGTCGGGTCGGCC
>CAYMXF010000027.1:0-3735 GCA_964393935.1 uncultured Planctomycetaceae bacterium | reverse complement strand
TGAGGGCCGTCGCCGATGAACATGAAGAGAATCTCGGGATCGATTGCGAGCGCACAGGCTGCTGCGAGGATCGACTCGAAGGGGTGGGACAGGCCCATGTTGCCGGCATACTGGACGATGAAACGGCCGTCGAGGTTGTATTGTTTCTGGAATTCATTTTCGGTGAACGGTACGAGACGAGCGGGATCGTAGCCGTCGTGGATCGTCCGCAGGCGCTCGCGAGCGATGCCGCGCGTGTCGGCGATGCGTTCGGTGATGCGTTCGGCGATGGTCACGACGCGGGCGGCCTGGCGCATGACTCTCGTATCGAAAGCTCGCCAGGTGCTGTGGATCAGGCCATCGGGTGGGATGCGTTTCAACGCCGCCGCGCAGTCGGGGTAGAGGTCGAGCACTTCGTAAATGTAGGGGCAGCCGTGATGTCGCGCGATGCGGCGGGCAATCGCCGCCCCTTGCGGCGGCGCGGTCGTGGCGATGACGAGATCGACCCGTTCGAGGTCTCGCGCGGCGAGGATCGCCTGGCGGGCGAACTCGATGAAGCCCCAGCCGCGGACGAGCAGGTTCGTACGGCTGACGGCCGGCCTGGGGACGCGGACGATGCGCAGGCCGGACCATTCTTCGACCGGTGGATAGATCGTGGCGGGGTTGTTCCAGGCACGCTGACCGGTCAGGACGGTGATGTTCCAGTCGGGGCGGGCCATTGCGATCTTGGTGAGATGATCGGCGGCGACGACGGCGCTGGCGCAGAGGTCGGGGTGGAAAAACTCATTCAGGAAGAGGATGTGCCGGGCTGGTGGCAAAAGTCAAAAAGCCGAAAAGTCAAAACGCCAAAAGAGTCGCACAGGCTGATAGCCTGTGCCACAACGGACACGGGCTGGTAGCCTGTGCCACATGGGGTATCGGCGGCATTGTACCGGCGGGCTGGCGGCGGGGTTTTTGGGGACGTGAGGGGGCCATCGGCGGGGACAAAACAAGTGGAACAGGCCGCTGACCGAGGGATAGAATGGTTATCTGGAGTGGAAAAACAGTGGTTCGCCGATCGTCTATCCTTTTCTTCATGTGCTTCGTGGGGGTCTGCGCGGGCTGGACCGGGCCCGCCGAGGGGCAGTTTTTCGTGTCGCGCTCGCGGATCGGACGGTTAGGCAGCCCGATCACGTCGCCGCTGTTGGACCGCATGTTCGCGCGGAGTTCGCTGCTCGCGCCGACGTGCCGGCAGACGTATGTTCCGTTCGGCGGCCGGTCCCTTGGGTCAAACTTTTATTCCGACGGCACCCCGTTTGATCCGTTCGCGGTCGGGTCGTTTCCGGAGCGGTTTCAGAATAGCGCGTCGCTCTACGGGACGACGGCGCTGAGCGCCGCGGTGCGCGGCAGCGGTTACGTGAGTTGCAACGCGGCGAACGTGCAAGCGCCGGCGATGTATCGACTGACGACGCCGTCGCTTGAAACTCATGTCAACGAATTGATGCCGCGGCCGATCGGCGGCGGCTGGACGACGGGCATGGCGGGGCCGGTGACGACAGCTTCGCCGGCCTATGTGCCGTCAGCGCCGCCGACGGCCGGTGCCGGTTTCGCGCAGGCGATGTGGACGGCAAGCAAGACGCAGCAGCTACCAGCGATTGAACCGCCGAAGCCGAGCGGACCGGCGGATGTGGCGATGCGAATCGGGGACAAGTCGTTCAAGCGCGGCGAGTATGCGCTGGCGCGGGACGATTACCGTCGGGCGCTGGCGCGCGATGACGACGATCCAAACGTGCGATTGGCGCTGGGGTTGGCGGAGTTCGCGCAGGGGCGGTGGCCCGCAGCGGCGAAGGCCGTGGCGGACGGGTTGAAGCTCGAGCCGAATCTTGATCCGGCGACGTTCGATCTGCGAATGGCGTATGGGCGGCCGGGGGACTTTGAGAAGCACTTGGCGCGTTTAGAGGCGGCGGCGGCGAAGTCCCCAACGGACGCGGAGCTTTGGTTGCTCCTGGGTTATATTCGATATTACTCCGGCGACGCGGCGGCCGGGCGGGCGGCGTGGGAGAAGTATGCCGCGATGCCAACAGCGGACAAGCAGATCATCTCGTATATCGAACGCATTAAATCAGCGCCGCGACCGTAAGGGAGCGCCGCGCGATTCTCGACCAGCGTTGATTCTCGAAATTGGAAGATGATCCGTAACGAGATTCGCACCGGCTGATAGCCGGTGCCACAAGATCGGGAGTTCCTGCGCGAGTCGCATTCTTTCTCGACTTCCAGCGTTTCTAGGCGCTTCCTTACGGGCGCGGCTCTGATTGCGGCAACTTTGCAAAGACTGCGCCATTTTCAACCTTACATTCGTATCGGTGCAGCGTCACGGTCGGGCTGAGGGTGCAGGCGCCGCTGTCGAGGTTGAAAGCCCATTGGTGCCAAGGGCAGGTGACGACGGGGCCGGCGATTTCTCCGGCGGCGAGGTTTCCGCCGGCGTGGGGGCAGCTATTTCGCGAGACGACGAAGCGGTCGGGGTTTTCCAGGTGAAAGACGGCGAGTTCGTGACCGGCGGCGGAGACGAACTTGGCGCGGCCCGGGGGGCAGTCGGCGACGGGGCAGAGTTGGGTCCAGTGATTGAGGGGCATGAATGTGAGGATCGTAGCCGCTGCGGACGAGAATGACGAATAGCGAATGGCGAATAGCGAAAGGAGAAGGGGGTGAGCGCTTTTGCGCGCGAGAGGTAGGTTGTGTCGCGGCGCGGGGGTGCGCGCGTTCAATGGGTTTGTGCGGGGCGGGCGGCGGTCCCAATTCGATTGCGACTCGGCGCTCCCTTGCGGGAGCGGTTCTGATCCGGGCGTCTCTGATCGGTGCGGCGGCTACGGACGCGCGGGGCGAAGAGGACGAAGGCGGCGACGATGAGGCCGCAGGACATAAGCAGGAAGACAGGCCGCAGCATCGGGTCGAGGAAGAGGTCGATCATGCCGTAGCGGGCGGACCACGTTTCGGCCTTTAGAGTCCAAGCGGGCCAGTCGCCAGGCAGGTTCAGGGCGCTGCGCGTCGGACGGGGCGGCGGCGTTTTCGCGGGCTCGGGCGCGGCCATGTTACCGGCGAGGACGGGGAGGATGACTTCGTCGGGCTTGCGATAGTGGAGGTCAAGCACGGCCAAGCGCTCGTTGATGACGCTGTCGTGGGCGAAGGCGTAGGCCAGTTCCTCGCGGTGGGAGACTTCGCCTTCGAGTTGGGCGACGCGATCCTTGAGCCGCGCTTCTTCGGCGAGGAGTTCGCAATGTTCCTTGAGGATCGGCAGCAAGACGGTCGGGGCGAAGAGGCAAAACGCGAGGCACGCCAGCATCACGAACATGAGGCGATGGCCGAGGGGGGAGGTGGGGGTGGCTCCCGACTCGTACATCCGTGATGTGTCGTCAGATTGGTTTGACAACGGGACGTCCTGTGAAATCCAATTACCAATTACGAATGACGAATTACGAAAAAAGAAGCGGCTGCATCGGGCCGCTGCGGCGGATGTTTTGTCATTCGTAATTCGTCATTCATAATTTCTTACTTCTTCCACATCTTGCCGCCGTAGACGGCCTTGTTGCCGAGTTCTTCCTCAATGCGCAGGAGCTGATTGTACTTCGCCAGGCGGTCGGTGCGCGACAGGCTGCCGGTCTTGATCTGGCCGGCGTTCGTCGCCACGGCGATGTCGGCGATGGTTGTGTCCTCGGTCTCACCGCTGCGATGGCTGACGACGGCGGTCCAGCCGGCGTCCATCGCCGTCTTGATCGCGGC
>CAYMXF010000026.1:11941-20791 GCA_964393935.1 uncultured Planctomycetaceae bacterium | reverse complement strand
CGTCGCCGGTCAGTTCAGCGCTTCGGCGACGGTCGGCGTCACGTTCAGGACGTCCGTGAGCCGCGACAGGGTCAGGACCTGCGCGATCTCGGGGGTCAGCGCGGCCAGGCGGATGGTGCACTTCAGCGAACTCATCGTCTTTTGAAGGCGGAGCAGCGCGCCGATGCCCGCGCTCGTGATGATGTTGAGTTCGCTCAGGTCGAGCACGACCAGGGGCGGCTTTTGCGCCGAAAGGCGCTTGGTCTGACGGGAAAATTCATCCATCCCGGCGTTGCTGAATTCCCCGGCGAGTTTCAAGATCACTCCCTTGGGATCTTCCACGAATTGACAGGTCAGGTCGCTCATGATCGCACTCCGTCGGGCATGATGCGGCGCGGGCTTTGCGCCGTCACGCTTTTAATACGTCCACGTGAACCGTCAGCCTTGTCACGGCCGTTCCTCGGAAGACGCCTCGGGTCGGCGGCACGTCGAGGTAGTCGCGGCCCATCGCGACACGAACATGATCGGGACCGATGACCGCTCGATTGGATGGGTCGAAGCCGATCCAACCCATGCCCGGTACGAAGGCCTCGACCCAGGCGTGCGTCGCATCCTCGCCGGGACCGTGCCCCTTGTCGAGCCGATGGAACAGATAGCCGCTGACGTAGCGGGTGGGAATGCCGAGGCCGCGCGCGATCGCGATGAAGATGTGCGCGAAGTCCTGGCACACGCCTTTTCCGGCTTTCAGGCAATCGTCGATGGGAGAATCCACCCGAGTGGACCCCGACTCATAGGACAAGGCCGAACCGATGCCGATGTTCAAATCTTTCAAGACAGTCAGCGGGTCGTCGCGGCGGCGGATCTTCAGTTTCTCGGCAAACTGCGCCAAGGGATCGCTGGGTTGAGCAAAAAAGCTCGGGTGCAACCAGTCCCAGTGTTCAGCGCCGTCGCGCAGGGCGTCCAGTTCGGCCCAGTCCCTAGAAGAGACTTCCGGAGACGGTGCGGGCGGGGCCGCGGAGTCGACCAGCGCGTTGGAAACGACTTCCAACTTCTGATGGACCGACGGAATGTCGAAATGGTGTACGACATTTCCCAGGTAGTCGGTGTAATGGTGAAACCGGGCCTCGGGCGAAAGGGCGAGGCTGAACTCCAGGCACCGCTGCGCGGCGTCGGTGCGCGGCTGCATCCGCAATTCCATCACGCTTTCGCGGATGGGATCGCTGTATTCAAACCGCGTCGTATGGCGGATTCGATAGCGCATCGTGCGACCTCATTGCCCGGCCGCTTCGGCGAATTCCCCGCGAAGCGCCGAATCGACCGTGTAGGCGATGAACTGGTTGTACACCGCGTTATGGACCTGGAAGCACCGCGCGATGATGTCGCGAAGATAGTCCGCCAGGTCCTCGTCCAGGATTTCCTCGATCGTACGGAAGCCGAGTTCCGCGTGGAGGCGGCCCGCCAGGCGCCGTACCGCGGCGTTGCGCGGCGTGCCGGTCCACTCGGCGATGGCGTTGACCGCGGCCTCCATCTGGCCGGCGCAGAACCGCAACGAGTGTGGAAACTCCGAATCAAAGAGCAGGAACTTCAAAATCCAACGCGGCCGCAGCTCGACCGTATGCACCTTGCAATACGGCTCGAAGGCCGTGCAGGTCCGCAGCAGGCCGGACCAGGCGACGAAATCATCGGACGTGGGTTCGTCCTCGAGGTCCGTTCCGCGCATGCCGAAATGCGCGTCCAAGAGCCAGGCCAGCGATACGGCCCGCTCGATGAACCGGCCCAGCCGGATGAACTGCCACCCTTCGCCGTGGTTCATGGTGGAGTCCGCGACGCCGGCCAAAAGCTGTGCGCCGCGTTGCACGTTGCGCAGGAATGAATGCGGCCCGGTCCGCCAGACCGAATCGATGTTCGCCTCACGGGCCGACAGGCGAAGGCGGTTGATCTCCTCCCAGACGTCGGAGGTGATCTGCTCGCGGACTTGGCGGGCGTTTTCTCGCGCCTGCTCGACGCAGGAGACGATCGAGAACGGATTTTTTCGATCGAAGGTCAAGGCGTCGGTCACGGCACGGTGATCGGCGCAGACGCTGGCCGGTAGATCGGCCCGCAGGGCGTTCAACAGGCACACCCATCCCACCGAGGCGCTCGAGGGCGCTTCGTCCAGCGCCAAGTGAAGCTGCACGTCGATGGCGCGCGCCATGTGCTCGGCCCGCTCCAGATAGCGGCTCATCCAGTAGAGCGAATCAGCAACGCGGGATAGCACGGCGACGAACCTCCGTCAGGGATGTAGGACCCAGGTATCCTTGCTGCCTCCGCCTTGGGAGGAGTTCACGACCAGGCTGCCCTTGCGAAGCGCGACGCGCGTCAACCCGCCGGGCACGATCCGCACGCGCTGCCCGCGAAGCACGTAAACGCGCAGATCGATGTGCCGCGGCTCGATCTTTCCGTCGAGGAAACAGGGCCCGACGGAGAGCGACAGCGTCGGTTGGGCGATGTAGTTGCGCGGGTTCGCGGAGACCAGTCCGTGGAACTCTTCGCGCTGCGCTTTAGTCGAGTGTGGACCGATCAACATGCCGTAGCCGCCGGATTCGCCGACCGCCTTGACCACGAGCTTGTCAAGGTTCTTCAGAACGTGGTCGCGCTCGGCGGGGCGGCTGCAAACATAGGTCTGGACGTTATCGACGATGGGGTCTTCTTTGAGGTAATAGCGGATGATCTCGGGGACGTAGGCATAGACGGCCTTGTCGTCCGCGACGCCGGAGCCGACCGCGTTGGCCAGCACGACGTTGCCGGCACGATAAGCGTTCATCAAGCCCGGCACGCCGAGCATCGACTCCGGCCGGAAGGTGATGGGGTCCAGGAAGTCGTCGTCGATCCGCCGGTAGATCACGTCGACCCGGCGAAGGCCGGACGTCGTGCGGTCATAGACGATGTTGTCGTGGACGACGAGGTCACGACCCTCGGCGAGTTGAATTCCCATCTGCCGCGCGAGGAAGGCATGCTCGTAGTAGGCCGAGTTGTAGACGCCGGGCGTCAGGAGGATGATACGCGCCTCGGCGTGGGCGACCGGCGCCACCTCGCGCAGACAGGCGAGCAGTTCCTGGCAGTAATGATCGATCGAGCGGACGCCGTAGTCTCGAAACAGCGTGGGGAAGACGCGCTTCATGACCGAGCGGTTGGCCAGCATGTAGGAGACGCCGCTGGGCACGCGAAGATTGTCTTCGAGGACGGCGAAGCGGCCGTTGGGCACGCGGATCAGGTCGGAGCCGACGACGGTGAGGTAGTTATCCCCGGAAGGGTCGATGCCGCGCATCTCGCGTCGGAAATGCTTGCAGCTATAGATGAGATCGGCGGGGACGACGCCGTCGCGGATGATCTTGGCGTCGTGATAGACATCGTGCAGAAAGAGATTCAGCGCGTTGATCCGCTGTGTCAGGCCGCGCTCCAGGACGTCCCACTCGGCGGCGCTGACGATTCGCGGCAAGACGTCGTAGGGGAAGATGCGCTCCGTGCCGTCTTCCTGGCCATAGACCGTGAAGGTGATGCCCTGTTGGAGGAAGGACTGGTCGGCGGCTTGTTGGCAGCGTTGGATTTCCTCCGGGCCTAACTCGGCGAGGCGGTCGCAGAGCAGCCGGTAATGCGGCCGGGGCGATTGCTCCTTCTCGTACATTTCGTTGAAGGGCGCGTCCAGAACGATCGAGGGCGCTTCGGTTGTTTCAGAAGAAGGAGCCATGGTCACTTACGAAGCTTCGTTTTGCCGATGTTCGAAAGTCTCGGTCTGACTGGAGGCGCATTATAACGTTTTGCCGGCTCTACACAACCGTTTTTCTCAGCGAGATTTCTGCCGGGTCAGTCTGCGACCGTTGAGATATCCCGCTGCCCTGAACAAGATGAATCGTGCGGAGGACTCGCCGCCGGTTGTAGCATCGCAGGGGCGCGTTGGCGCGCCGCCGCCAAAACGACCCACCGCGCCTTACGCTGGATCGCGCCGCTCAGGATCCAGACGAGCTTCCCGATAGGGTACGACAGCCCGAGCAGCATCACGCCCAGGCCCAAGAGGCGCAGCGTCCATTTGTCGTTGGTGTTCACATCGCGGCCGGCGTGCACGTCCGTCTTGAGCTGCACCAGCGCCGTGTTCATTTCGCGCACGTCCGCGCGAAGGCCGGCGATGCTTGCGTCGGCGTCGCGACCGGCGCTGGTACCGTGCGCGACGCACCCGCCGGGGATGAAGACCATCGTAACGACCATTGTCACAGCGAGAAAAGAGAAGAAATCCGCAGATGACGCAGATGAACACAGATAGTCGGAATGGGAGCTACTCTGCGACTCTTCCGCTCTCGTCCTCATCCGCGTACATCTGCGCCATCTATGGATCATTTTTCTTCCTCCTTCTTCGCATCGGTGGACGGCGGAGTTCTTGCGATCCACGCGTTCAACAATTCTCGCGTCAGGCTCAGCTTTTCGGCGTCCGACAAGCTCGCATCCCGCCAGATGGCCGAGGCCCGCGCCTCCACTTCCGGCGAGACGGGTCGATCGAGGGGCCCGGACATCGCGGCCTGTACTTGGCCGGCCAGGCCGACGTACGTCGCCGTCGCGTAATACTCGACGCCGCCGGTCACGCGGATGCCGGGGTTGATGACGTGCCCGCCGGCCTGAATTTGGCCCGTGCCGGATGCGCCGAGCCGAGCGGCGGTGTCGCTCATGACGCCGCGCATGGCATCCATCATTTGAGAATGTTGGTTGAAGAGATTCGCACAACCCGCCGACAGTACGATCGGCAACAACAGAATCAGACGTTTCATCAGAAGGTCCTCCATGCGTGCCGGCGGCGGTCGTCGCCCCCTTTGCACTGCACCCATTAGCCTTGCTCAGCGCACAGGTTCGAGGGCCGGAAATCAGGACTAAAAGAATGGTTGGCAACATCGGATAGCAGGTAATTCTTTGACTCTACGTCGTTTGCGCATTGGCGAAGGTCTGCCGACTAAATTTGATTCCACGAGGATTCGCGCCTAAGGTTGTCTGTGACCCGTCGATTGGCCGCATTAGCCCTCCTATCTTCCGCTCTGATATTCTCGGCCCTCGGGAGCACCGGGCAGTGCGACCTACTGGGCAACACGGGCGGCTCGAACTGTCCCGGCACGCCGGTCGCTTCCGTCGTCCTGAACCTCATGGACTCCGCCGGGCAGGTCATTCCCGCCGCTACGATCGCGTTCACCATTAACGACGGTTCCAGTTATGGCGGTAGTTGCGCCGGTGATTGCAACTCGGTGCTCTTGGCCCAGGACGTGATCGGAAAATTCGACATTCAAGTCGCCGCCGTCGGTTATACGATCGCCACCAAGATGGTCAACGTCGCGGCGCAGGACGGCGGTTGCCATCCCGTCACGCAAAACGTGGCGATCAAGATGGACAAGGACACGACGGCGGGCCTTCTGTTCGGCGTGTGGAGCACGCAGACCTTTGCCGGCCGCACGGACCTGCGGTTCGGCTCGCACGGCGAGATTATCGGCGCGATCTTCTTCGGCCAGCGCGCCGGCGGCGACACCAATTGGTACATCGCTTACAACAACCATTCCATCCGGGGGGCGACCGGGCAGCCTATTACTCAGGCGGCGGCGACCGATCCGATTCGATCCGGCGACGTGTTCAACTTCAAAGCCGTGACTCAGGGCGTCCTGACGGGTTTCGAGAACGCGACGATGTCGAGCGACTTCAATACGTTGAGCGGGCTCTTGGCCGGGCAGGCGATCACGTACACCCGTCTGGCAGATGCGCAGATTCCCAACGCGATACGCGACCCGTAGGGGGGCCGCGCGGGACAAGTCGCAAAGATCACGCTGCGCTGCTATCATGTATAAACAGATTTGGGAGTGTCGCCGTGACGGAAATCGTTTTTCTCATCGAGGAAGACCCTGAAGGCGGCTTTTGCGCGAAAGCCCTCGGCGAGTCCATTTTCACGCAGGCCGAGAACATGGACGAGCTGCGCGAGATGGTTCGCGATGCGGTCCGGTGTCATTTTCCAGACGCCCAATCCCGTCCCCGATTGATACGTCTGCATTCGGTACGCGACGAAGTCATTGCCGCATGAGGCTTCCTCGAGACCTATCAGGCAAGGATCTCGCCAAGGCGCTTGCATCACTTGGGTATCGAATCGACCATCAAACCGGTAGCCACCTTCGGATGACGACTGAGGTCGGCGGCGAGCATCATGTGACCGTTCCGCTACACAATCCCATAAAGATCGGCACGCTCAACAGCATCCTCCGCGCGGTCGGAGAGCACGCCCGCTTGGAGCGCGAGGACGTGATCCGTAGGCTCTTCGGCTGATCGTCGTCTTGAGTTGGGCATGTCGCTTACGCTGTGAGACTTCAAGGGTTAAGCATGAAGGATATGATGGACTATCGCGTTAAGCCGGGGTCGAAGGTGAACCTGAAGGAATTCGCCACCAAGGACGACGGCGGATTGCAGGAGGAGAAGGGCCGGCGGCAATTCGTGCAGCTCAAAGAGCGGATGGAGGAACTTCAGAAGATGTTGTACGCCGAGGGAAAGCACGCGTTGCTGGTCGTGCTTCAGGCGATGGACACGGGGGGCAAGGACAGCACGATCCGTTCGGTGTTTACGGGGTTCAACCCGGCGGGCTGCCGCGTGGTGAGCTTCAAAGCGCCGAATGAGACGGAGATCCATCACGATTTCCTATGGCGGATCCACGAGAAAGCGCCGCGGTTGGGACATATTACCGTGTTCAATCGGTCGCACTATGAGGACGTACTGATCGTGCGGGTGAAAGGGCTCGTGTCCGAGAAGCGATGGAAGGCGCGGTACGAACACATCAACAACTTCGAGAAGCTTCTGCGTGACGAGGGCACGCGGGTCGTCAAACTTTTCCTGCATATCTCCAAGGACTATCAGAAGGAGCGGCTGAAGCTGCGGTTGGAGAGCCCTGCCAAGCAATGGAAGTTCAATCCCGGCGATTTGGTCGAGCGTAAGTTGTGGAAAGACTACCAAAAGGCGTACGAGGAGGCTTTGGAACGGTGCTCGACGGAGGAGGCGCCGTGGTACGTCATCCCGGGCCAGACACACTGGTACCGAAACCTGCTCGTGGCCCGCGTACTCGTGGAGACGCTGGAGTCGATGGACCCGAAATATCCCAAGCCGACGTTTGATCCGAAGCAGATTGTTATTGAGTGACGACCCATGTAGGGCGGGCTTCGCCCGCCATCTGAACGAGCGCGGAATAGCCCTGCGGCGGCGTGCGGAGCGCGCCCTACTTCAGTTCCACCGACCAGTAGGCGTTGTCGAGGAACGCCTTCCAACTCGCGTAGCGGCCGTCGGCGAGCTTGACGGTGATGACCGGGTTGCGGCGCGGCTTCTTCGGCGCGGCGATCAGGTGCATGTGGGACATCTCCGGCGTGCGGCCGCCTTTCTTGATGTTGCACTTCAAACACGCGCAGACGATGTTTTCCCACGTCGTCTTGCCACCCAGGCTCCGCGGGATGACGTGGTCGAGCGACAGTTCGCTCGTGGAATACTTCTTGCCGCAATACTGGCATTTGTTGCCGTCGCGGGCGTACAGGTTCCGCCGGTTGAACTTCACCGCTTGCTGCGGCAGCCGGTCGTAAAAGGCCAGGCGGATGATCCGCGGCACGGCGATGTCGAAGCGGACGGTGCGGATCCAGTCGTGCGCGTCCGGCTCGAATTCGCGGGCCAGTTCCGACAACTCGCACCATTCGGTAAAGCCGTACGACGTGTACTTGCCCTGGTCGATGTGGACGACCTCGGCCAGCTCACGAAAGAGCAGGCTGAAGGCCCGACGGACGCCGACCACGCGCACGGCCATGTAGTTCTGGTTGAGGACCAGGACGTTGCAGGCCAGACCGGGAGATACAGTTTGCGCGATCATCAGCGGCGTGTCCCAACTTTCGGCGGGGCGACCGCGATGTAGTTGGTGGAAGGATTCCTTCGATGCGGTCGCATGACCGCCGGGAGCTGCCACCCATCCGCGCCCCTCGCGACCAGTTGTATCCATTTATCTTAGGGAAGCTGGGACCGTTGTGCAAGAGTCCCGCGTTATCGGGTGTTCGTCGGCTTTGTCACAGCCTCTGCCGATAGGTTTCCGTCGCGAATCGTCAGCAAGATGCAGCCGTCATCGGCCGTGGTGAAGTACGTGCGGCGGCCGGCGACTTGCTCGATGCGGTTTATCGTCAGGCCGCGGCGTTGGCCGCTGGAACGGACGGCGATTTGGGGATCGACCGTGGCGATGAAATCCGCCGTGTTGTGGACGACGCTGCCGTGGTGGGGAAGGGCCAAGGCGTCGGCATGGAGCGGTGTGGCACCGGCTCTTAGCCGGTGAGGATCGTCGACCAGTAATGTGGCCATTGCCGCCTCGGCGATGTCGCCGGTGAGGAGGATCGAGCGGCCTTGGTAGGAGAGCCGCAGGACGGTCGAGATTTCGTTGGCCTCAGCGAGTTGGCGATCCTTTGCGGCGGGGGGCCAGATCGATTCGATGCGGACGTCGCCGGCCTGCCTTTGACGGGGCGAAGCATTGTCAAGGGTATCGCCGAGCACCTTCGGACCGCTCCAGAACTCAATCGGGATGCCTTGTTTGCGAATCGCGTCGAGGAATCGCCGGGGGCCTGATTTCTCCGGTGCGAAACGTTCGAACTGATCGTTGAGGATGACGCGTCCGATCGGAAAGTTCTTCGCGATGGTCTCGATCCCGCTATAGTGGTCAAAATCGGTGTGCGTGACGAAGACGACGTCGATCCGGTCGATGCTTCGGTGCTTGAGGAATGAGACGGCGAGCGGGCCGGCGTCGAAGGAGGAGCGCGTGCCGAAGTCGTAGATCAGCACCTTACCGTTGGGCAGTTCAATGACCGT
>CAYMXF010000026.1:9688-11841 GCA_964393935.1 uncultured Planctomycetaceae bacterium | reverse complement strand
GAGCAGACCGAGCACTGCGAGGAAGCTGTATTGAAAGCCGGGCCGAAAGACGTCCATCGGATCGATCATCAAGACCACGATGGCGGCGCAGGAGAGCCAGTTGAGGGGGTGCGATTGTCCGCGGAGGAAGACGGAGAGGCACCAGAGCAGACCGACGATGCCGGCGCGGAGGATGGAGGGCTCGGGTTCGGCGAGGAGGACGTAGGAGAGGATGAGCGCGGCGACGACGAGGGTGGCGATGCGATAGTGCGTGCCGAAGAGGCGCAGGACGCCCCAACCGACGGCGACGAGCCAGGCGATGTTCATGCCGCTGGCGGCCAGGAAGTGGGCGTTGCCGGTCTTGATGAAGGCCTCGTTGGTCGCACGGTCCACGGCGCTGCGCTGGGCGAGGACCATCGCGGCGATGACGCCGGCGGCGGGGTCGTCATCCTCAAACGCGGAGTCGACAACGTAGCCCCGCAAGCGGGCGCGGATGCTCGTGAGCCGGCCTTGCCAGCCGACGGATGCCGCCTTGGCGGTCCTTTGGACCGATTCGGCGTGGTCACAGACGAAACTCGCGCGGACGCCATTGCGTTTCTGGCGCAAGGCCCAGTCGTATTCGCCGGGGTTGCGTGGCCCGCGTGGTCGATAAAGCCAGCCGGTCATCCCGACGACATCGCCGGCACGGAGCGTCAGGATCGGCGCTTTGACGGTGACGGCAATTTTGCCGCTGACGGCGATCGGCCCGTCGTTACCATCCATCGTTTTTGCTTCGACGATGAATCGAGTTTTAGGCCCGATCTCGTAGGCCAGCACGGCGTCCGGCTTTGGCTCGGCGATTTCCGGCGGCGTAAGAATCTCGCCTGAGAGGTGGACGAGGATCGGTTCGTCTTGCGTGTAGCGAACGACGTGATCGGCGGCGATCCAGCGGTCGGCGACGGCGTGTCGCAGAGTGCCCAGACTCACCGCGGTCATGATGAGTGCGGCGAAGGTGACGCGGTCGCTTGGCTTGCGGGCGAAAAAGAGCCCGACGCCGAGGGCAAAGAGACCGATCGAGCCGAGCGTGGGTAGGGGAAGGAAGTTGTCGATGGCGATGCCGACGATGAGGCCGATGGCGATGGGCAGCAGCGGCGCGGGCGGAGGCCGAGGCGACGACGGGGGCCTGGCCGCTTGGAGGTCTTCGAAGGTCATTCGTGGCTCGATCGGTCGTGCCCCGCTGTGAAGCGCAGCGCTCGGCGATTCTGCCCGAGGCCGAGGCGGTAATCAATGAGGTGCCGAACGACCCGGCCCTAGGGGACCGTGCCTAGCGACACGTCCGGCTTTGAAGCGGGCGCATCGGCCGGATACGTCTTGATCAAGACGTCGCCGACGCCGGTGAAGATGTCGATGGCGGGCAAAGCTGATTCCCCGAGCTGCGCCAACGCGAGATGCTCGCGATGCCGAAGTTCCCGCATCGTGACACCGTCCAGCGCGATCCGCACCGAACCCACTTCCGTCGTCGCGGTCAGCTTGCCCTGCTGGCTGGTTGACAGATGTACGCAGACGTCGCCCACGCCGTTGTCAATGAGCACGCGCTCGGCGGTCGTCGGTTTCAAGTGGAGCACCACGTCCCCGACGTCGCTGTCGAGATTGATCGGGCCCCCGGCCGTGGCGTGGATGTCGCCGACGTTAGACTTGGCCGTCAGGCCGCGCGTCGAATCGGAAACATGGACGTCGCCGACGCCGGTTGAAATGGTGATGGCGCTCGCCCCGGCCGGGTCGCATCGAACCGTCGCATCGCCGATGTCCGTCTTGAGCGAGACATCCTTGCGGAAGCCGGTCACCGTGGCGTCGCCGATGGTCGTCGTCACGCGCACCTCGGTGTCCGGCGGGGCGGTAATTCGCCACACGACTTCATGTTGGCGAATATTGGTCGCGCGGGGGTGGCTCACCTTGGCGCGAAGCGCGCCGGCGGCGTCGTCCAGCGCCAGGCTGACCTCCAGTTCTGACAGCGCCGCTTGCGCCTCTTTCGCGGTGGCGCCGCGACCGATCTTCGTGACGACCGCGGAGACTTCTTTCGCCTGCGCATCGGCTTGGATGGTCACATCGCCGATGTTGTTCTCGACGATGAGCCGTTCGGCGCCGGCCGGGGCCTTGAGCGTGAATTGTTCCTGCGTCTTAAACGGCGTCCCGCA
>CAYMXF010000026.1:7722-9588 GCA_964393935.1 uncultured Planctomycetaceae bacterium | reverse complement strand
CGCCGGAGCCGACGGAAGTAGGCAGCTACTTCGTCGCTAACTACCCGCCGTTTTCGGTGTGGCAGCCGGAGCACGTACCGGCGGCGCTGGCGGCGCTGGATGCTCCCGACACAACTACGGTCGGACGGCCCGTTGGGCTTTATCTACATATCCCCTTTTGTCGCAAGCGGTGCAAGTTCTGTTACTTCCGCGTCTATACGGATAAGAACGCGGACGAGGTGGACGTCTATACCGATACGCTCGCCAAAGAGATCGGCCTGTACGCCGGTCGCAATGGACTCGCGGGTCGACAATTCGAGTTTGTTTATTTCGGCGGGGGTACGCCGTCGTTCTTGAGCAATGAGCAGTTGCTTCGGCTCATCGATCGAATCCGGCAGCATTGGAACTGGGACGCGGCCCGCGAAGTGACCTTCGAGTGCGAGCCCGGCACGTTGAAGGAGAGCAAGCTCGAGACGATCAAGCGGATCGGAGTGACGCGCCTCTCACTAGGCATCGAGCACTTCGACGATGAGGTTCTTACGATCAACGGCCGCGCCCATAAATCGCCGGAGGTCTTCCGATCCTATGAATGGGCCAGGCACGTCGGGTTTGACCAGATCAACATCGACCTCATCGCCGGGATGGTGGGCGACACGGACGACAAATGGCGTCGCACGGTCGATCAAGCCCTCGCGCTGTCGCCGGACAGCCTCACGATCTATCAGATGGAACTGCCGTTCAACGCCGTCTTCGCGCGCGAGGCGACGGAGGCCGGAATAGCGCCGCCGGTGGCGGATTGGGCGACCAAGCGGGCGTGGGTCAATTATGCCTTCGATCAGTTCATCGCGGCGGGTTACGTCGTTTCCAGCGCTTACACGCTGATCAAGCCATTGACCCACGCGGGCTTCGTCTATCGCGATTCGCTCTGGCACGGCGCCGACATGATCGGAACCGGCGTCGCGTCCTTCTCGCACTTCGGCGGCGTCCATTACCAAAACGCCGACCAGTGGGGCGACTATATCTCCGCCGTAGAGCGAGGGGAGTTGCCGATTGCCAGGGCCTTGCCGGTCTCGCCGCCATCGAGGGCCATCCGCGAGATGATCCTTCAGTTCAAGACCGGCCGTCTTCGCACGGGCTATTTCCGCGACAAGTTCGGGCTCGATATCCTGCAAGAGTTCGGCGGGGCTTTTTCAGACATCGAGAAGGAAGGCTACGCCTCGATCGCCGGCGACGAGATACTGCTGACCCGCGAGGGGCTGCTTCGGGCCGACGCACTGCTGCCCCGCTTTTTTGAAAGACCCTACCTGAACATACGTTACACGTAGTATTGTGCGAAGCCAATTGAACTCCCATGATGATCCCCGGCAGGCATTGACCGCGTTCTGCGCCGAGCTACTCGGACCCGGCGCGCCGGTGGATCATTATGAGCCTATCGCGCCGTCGGCGCTTTCCGAGGCGTATCGGCAGCTTCTTGTGCACCACCAGCACATGACGCTTCGGCTGCGCGAGCATTTTGGGCAAGACGTCGATCTGCACGTCCTCTCCAGCAGTCAGGACGGTGATATTTATCAACGGCGGATTACGCTGACCTTGGATGGAACCGCAAGGGTGGTGGAAGTCGGCCTTGTGCGGATCGATCTCGGCTATACTTCCGATTCCGTGCGGGCGGCGATCCTCGATCGCAAGATGCCGCTGGGCGATGTACTGATCCGCGCGAACGTCCTTCGGCGGATTGAGCCGAAGTGGTACTATCGCTTCGCCGAAGGTTGTCCGCTCCTGGCGGATTTCGGTGAAGCCCATCCCCAGTCGGTGTACGGCCGGTTGGGAACGATCTATTGCGACGAGCAGCCGGCGATCGAGTTGTTGGAGATCGTTTACGACGAGCGG
>CAYMXF010000026.1:0-7622 GCA_964393935.1 uncultured Planctomycetaceae bacterium | reverse complement strand
CTCAAACTCCGCTACGGCGACGTCAAGCTCAAAAATGCCGTCATCTATTCCTATTACAAAGGCGCTCTACGCGATTCCGGCCGCAACGCCGGCGCGATACTGGTGATCGCCACCCGCGAAGGCGGCGGCTGGTTTTGGTTCATTCCGTTGTCCAACGACATCACCAGCGTCGGCGTCGTCGCGCCGCCCAACTACATCTACAACGGTCGCGGCGATGACCCCGGCGCGATCCTGGACGACGAGATCGCCAACACGCCGGGCGCTGCGCGGCGCATGGCGAAAGCGACGCGCGTGGCGCAGATCTATACGACCGCCGATTTTTCCTACCGGTCCAAACGGTTTGCCGGCGACGGTTGGGTCCTGGTCGGCGACGCCTTTGGGTTCCTCGATCCGTTGTATTCGTCAGGCGTCATGCTCGCGCTGAAGAGCGCCGAGTTCGCGGCCGACGCCATACACGACGCGCTGATCGCTGGCGACGTCTCCGCCACGCGGCTGGGCCGTGAGGGCGAGCGGCTGGCCGAAGGCATGCAGCGCATCCGGCAGCTCGTCTACGCCTACTACGATCCGAATTTCAGCATGGGCCGCTTCGTGCGGGAATATCCGCAGTTCAAGGACCATATTACCCGGATTCTCATCGGCGACGTCTTCAAGGATGATCTCGGCGAGGTGTTCGCCGCGCTCAGCCGACAGGTGACGCTACCCGACCCCATCCAATTGGAAGAAGGCGCGGTGGTAAAATGAAAAAGCTGGTCATCGCTCTCGTCGTCCTGCTTATTGTTCTGCACCAGGATTTCTGGTGGTGGGACAAGGTCGACCCGCTCGTCTTCGGCTTCATGCCGATCGGTCTGGCGTGGCACGTCTTGATTTCCATCGCCGCTGCGTTCGTATGGTTCCTCGCAGCCAGGTATTGTTGGCCCGCCGGAGTGGACGTCGCCGATCATGAAGCCGCCGCCCCGCGGCAGCAGCGGGGGGAGCTATGATCGCCCTCTGGATCATCATCGGCTACCTCGTCGTGTTGCTGGCCTTGGGCTTTGCCAGCAACTACTACTCGCGCGGCACCACCGTCGATTACTTCCTCGCCTCGCGCGGCGTCGGGCCTTTCATGCTCCTGATGTCGCTCTTTGGCACGACCATGACCGCCTTTGCCATGGTCGGCAGCTCCGGCGAGGCGTCGCAGAAAGGCATCGGCGTCTACGGCTTGATGGCTTCGTCCTCCGCGATCATCCACGCCCTCTGCTTCTTCTTCGTCGGCGTGAAGCTCTGGTCTTACGGCAAGCGCTTCGGTTATTTGACGCAAATCGAGTTCTTCCGTGACCGCTTCGAGTCGTCGCAGATCGGGCTCGTGCTCTTTCCCATTTTGGTGGCGATGCTTTTCCCGTATCTACTGACCGGCGTGTTGGGATTGGGCTCGTGCATCACCGGCGTCACGATGGGCGCGTTTCCAAACGCCTTCCCTGGCACGAAAGGCGCCGTGCCGGCGTGGCTGAGCGAAGGGATTATTGTCGGCGTCGTGTTGGTGTATGTCTTTGTCGGCGGCGTCCGCAGCACGATGTGGGTCAACACGTTTCAGAACGTGCTTTTCATGACGCTCGGCGTCGTGGCCATGTTCGTGATCTCCAACAAGCTCGGCGGGTTGGACAACGCCACGAAGATGGTCGCCGATCACAACCCCAGTCTGCTCAAGCGCACGCTCGACCCCAAGGACGCACCCAAGCACGAGGCCGCGGTCCATCGTTTTGAAGCGAAGATGGTCGAGTGGAAGATGAACAAGATCGGCCCGCCGCCCAAGCGCCCGGTCGAGCCTGGCATCGGCCAGTTGGAATTCCTTTCCTACATGTTGATTCCGCTTTCGGTGGCGACATTTCCGCACCTGTTTCAATATTATCTCACGGCCAAGTCGGCCAAGTCATTTCGCCTCTCCGTCGTGGGACATCCGCTGTGCATCATGCTGACGTGGCTGCCCTGCGTGCTGCTCGGGGTCTGGGCGACTTCGGCGGTGCTGAACGGCAAGCCGCTGCTTCCGCCTGATGCCGACCCGAACAAAGTCCTGGCCATGGCGGTGAAAAACCTGACCGGACCGGTGCTCGGCGGTCTGATGGCAGCCAGCGTCCTGGCGACGAACTCGCTCGATGCGCAATTCCTCGTGCTCGGCAACATGTTTACGAACGACATCGTCGCTCATTATCTGGGCAAAAAGCGCTTCACCGACCGGCAGCTTCTGACGATGGGCCGGGCCTTCGTCATCGGCACGGTGATCGTGACCTATGTGGTCTCGCTGCTGGAGCCGCGCACCGTATTTCGCCTCGGCGTGTGGTGTTTCGCGGGCTTCGCCAGCCTCGCGCCGCTCACTTTCGCCGCGCTTTATTGGCGGCGGGCGACGAAGGGGGGGGCCTACGCCTCGATCCTCGCCGCCGGCGTGAGTTGGTTCTGGCTGTTCCGGCAGTCCGGCTACGGCCAGAACGAGGACTTCCACGTGTACGGAATGTTTCCCGTCGCGCCGATCACGCTCGCTTCGACCCTGGCGTTGGTGTTTGTTTCGTATGTGACCCATCCGCCATCCCGGCCGACCATAGAGAAGTTCTTCGGGGTCAAGTGACATGCCCGTTGAATTCAAAATGACCCGCCGTGTGACGTTTGCCGAGACGGATATGGCCGCCGTCATGCACTTCTCCAACTACTTCCGCTGGATGGAGGAGATCGAGCACGCCTTTTTTCGCTCGGTGGGCATGAGCGTCGTGCAGGACCACGGCGAGGCGACGATCAGTTGGCCGCGCGTACACGTCTCCTGCGAATATTTCGCCCCGGCCCGTTTCGAGGACGAGATCGAGATGCGGTTGGAGATCATGAGCTTGAGCGAAAAGTCCCTAACTTACGAAGTGACTTTTTGGAAGGAAGGGGGACGTCTTGCGCGGGGCCGCACGAAGGCAGTCTGTTGTCGGATGAGCGCGGGCGGGGTGTTTGAGTCGACCGTGATTCCATCGGAGATCCGCACGAAACTGGAAGGAAAGAATGACGAATGATGAATTACGAATGACGAAAAAAAACGCGACGCTGCCTTCTATTTTGTAATTCGTCATTCGTTATTTGTAATTCGCACTTCTTGGAGACACACATGAAACAGTTCTTGCCCTACTTCTTCGTCCTTATCGCGTTCCTTTCCTGGGGGGCGTATGTCCCGACGATCCATCATGGCCAGCTTGGCTTCGGCGAACCCAAGGGTCCGCTCCGCGCGTTTTTGTTCGTCGGCCTCGCGTACTTCCTCGTGGCGGTGCTGGTGCCGGGGCTGTTAATCATGGGCAAGGCGGAGCCGGCGGTTTTCCCGGCCAAGGGCGTGTCGATGTCCACGCTCGCCGGCGTCTTCGGAGCGCTGGGCGCACTCGGCGTGATCTTCGCCCTCCGGACCGGCGGTAAGCCGATCTACGTCGCCCCGCTGGTCTTCGCGGGCGCGCCGATCGTCAACGTCATCGTCACGATGATCTGGGACAAGCCCAAGAGCCCGCCGTCCGCGCCGTTCTACATCGGCATCGCCTTGGCGGCGGTCGGCGCGGCGCTGGTGCTGCGTTTCAAACCGGCATAGGAAGATGTTTTACGCGGTCCTAGCAGCCGTTCTATCTTTGCTCTCCGGCGACCCTAGGTCGCAGCGCGCGGAGGATTCGCGCGGCGATTGGCCGATCTTCCGCGGCAACCCGCGCCTGACCGGCGTGGCCACGTGCGACCTGCCCGCCAAGCCGGTGGTGCGATGGCGATTCGAGACGGGCGATGCGATTGAATCCTCCGCGACGATCGCCGACGGCGTAGCGTACGTCGGATGTGACAACGGCACCTTGTTCGCGATCGACCTTGCAACGGGCAAGTCGCGTTGGAAATACGAATCCAAAAGCGCGATCAAGTCCTCGCCGACCCTTTACCAAAACTTCGTTTTATTCGGGGATGAAGAGGGCGTCTTTCGCGCACTCGATCGTCAGTCCGGCCGCGAGAGGTGGAGCTATAAGACCGGCGGGGAGATCATCTCCTCGGCGAATTGCGATGGCGAGCGGTTGGTCTTCGGCTCTTACGACGGATCTCTGTATTGTCTCGCCGTGCAAGACGGCCGACTCCTGTGGAAAACCGAGACCGATGACAAACTGCACGGAACACCGGCCATCGCCGGGGATGTCGCCCTCATCTCCGGCTGTGACGGAAAAATGCACGTCGTGCGCCTTGCCGATGGAACTTCCGTCCGGACGATCCCGCTCTCGTCGCCTTCCGGTGCTTCCGCCGCGACGCTCGGCAACCGCGTCTTCGTCGGCACGATGGGCAACCAGGTCCTCGGGATCGACTGGTCGGACGGCAGGCGGCTCTGGATCTATGAGAACCCCGACAAGCAGTTTCCCTTCTACGCCTCCGCCGCCGTGACCGACCATGTCGTCGTGATCGGCGGGCGCGACAAGACCGTCCACGCCCTGGACCCCACGACCGGAAAGGCTCTTTGGAAGTTCCCCACCCAAGGCAAGGTCGACGCCTCGCCGGTCATCGTGGGGGATCGCGTTTTCGTCGCCTCCACGGACGGCCGCGTTTACGCCTTGACCCTCCAGACCGGTAAGGAAACCTGGCGGTTCGAGGCCGGCTCAGGGATTTATGCCACGCCGGCGGTCGGGCAGGGCTGTCTGGTCGTGGGCACCGAGGACGGCGTGCTGTATGGCCTCGGGGCGGGGGCGGCGAGTCCATGAAGGTCCCCGTGCGTGAAATCGCCTGGGCCGTCCCGTTGGGTCACGATAGGAAGTTCCCTGTTCGGAGATCATCCGTCTCCAACACGGCCTGCGGAGGAAAGCGCCCACTGGCATTTGTGTCCTGAGCGCATTATCCTTCCGCTTTCTGGGAGGGCGAGTTTGGTGAGCCAAGTTTCAGTAGAGAGGAGATAGTCACAATGATCCTTGCACGGCGATGGTCGACCCTTTGCGCGGCGGCGGTGTTCAGTGGCATCCTGGGTTCGGTTCCTAAAGCCATGGCGGCCACGACCTCGGTCCATGCCTATGAAGACGTGGAGGCGGAGAACCACTTTACCTTGCGGTTTTTCGGCGATACGCCTGACCAGGATCTGATTACCACTTCGAAGATCGTGGCGACCCGGCTAAGCCTGGACGTGGATGAAGAAAACGGCACGGCACGGTTTTCGGAATATTATCAGATCGTGGAGCCGTTGACGCTTCCTCTCGGAATCAATACCGGTAACATCATCGTGCAAATCAAGAGTTCGTCCGGCACTTACGATCGCAATACGGGCGATTTCACGACCCACGACGAATACGAGATCAGCTTCACCAACGATCTGAGCTTCTTCGGCTTTACTTCGCCGGTCGTTATTCCGAGCAAGTCCAGCGGCAATTTGAACGGCGGCGTGGCCAACGCGAGGACCATCGGCATGACGTGGGAAGGCAACGGCGAACTCGCCAATTCAAGCGATCCTTCGAATCCGTTCCACTACACTTACGTCTGTACATCGACTTCGAAGATCGCCGATCCTTCGACGTTCCCGCCGCTTCCAGCCTTGGGCAATGCCGCTTGCGGTGCAGGTGTTTGCGGCGTCACAGGGCTCGCTCCGATGCTCGCGTTCGCGATGGGCTTGGCCTTGATGAAGGTCAACGTCGCGCGGCGTCGCGGCGGTCGTCATTAACCGCCTTTGAAACCCATGAAAGTCGCGTACCTCACCGCCGGCGCGGGTGGGATGTACTGCGGCAGTTGCATGCGCGACAACGCCCTCGCGGCCGCCCTGATCAAACAGGGCCGCGACGTCGTGCTCATCCCGGTCTTTACGCCGATCCGCACGGACGAGGCCGACGTCAGTACGTCGGAGGTCTTCTACGGCGGGATCAACGTCTATCTCCAACAGAAGTCCGCGTTTTTTCGCCACGCCCACCGGCTTCTGGATAAATTGTTCGATTCTCGCGCCTTGCTGAAGCTCGCCATGCGCCGCGCCGGTTCCGGCCGGCCGGAGGAGTTGGGCCCGCTGACCGTCTCCATCTTGCGCGGGCCCGACGGCGCCCAGCGCCGCGAACTGGAGAAGCTCATCGAGGGCCTCAAGGAGCTGCGACCCGATGTCGTGCATCTGCCCGACGCCTTTTTCGTCGGCACGGCGAAGGCGATCAAGGAGGCCCTCGGCGCAACCGTCGTCTGTACGCTTACCGGCGAGGACATTTTCATCGACAAGCTGAAGGAACCCGACCGAACAGAGGTGCTCCGGTTGATTCGACAGGCCGGGCGCGACGTGGACGGCTATCTCCTCGTCAGCCGCTATTACGCTGATTACGTGGTGGAGCACTTCGGCATCCCGCGCGAGCGGATGACCCACGTTCCGCTCGGTATTCACTACGATGATGCGGCTGCCGGCGACACTTCATCCGCAGCCGACGGAATTTTCACCATCGGTTACTTGGCCCGCATCTGCCACGACAAAGGTTTGCATTTGCTCTGCGACGCCTTAGCGATTCTGAGAGAGCAAGGCCGCACTTGCCGAGTCAGGGCGGCGGGTTATCTCAGCGCATCGGATCGTCGCTACTTTGAAGAATTACAACGCGAGATTGAACGGCGTGGATTGCGAGACTGCTTCGAGTACGTCGGCGAGGTGAACCGCGAGGCCAAATTCGCGTTCCTGCGTTCGTGCGATGTCTTCTCCGTGCCAAGCGTCTATCGCGAGGCCAAGGGTCTCTATGTCCTGGAGGCGCTTTCGCAAGGCGTCCCCGTCGTGCAGCCTCGCCACGGCTCGTTTCCGGAGATCATCGAAGCGACCGGCGGCGGGTTGTTGTATGAACCGGGCAACGTGGCGGCGCTGGCGGGTGCCATCGCCCAATTGATGGACGACGGCGCGCTACGAAAAAAACTGGGCGACGAGGGCCGCCGCCGCTTCCGCGAGTTATACACCGCCGAGATCATGGCCGAGGCGGCGTGGAAGGCGATGGCTCGCTTCGCCGGGCGGGCTTAAACGACTCGGAGTATGATGGCCGCGCGATGGCCGAAGGACTCGTTGCCGATAATTTGACGAAGGACTACCCGACGCGGAGCGGTTCGCTTCACGTGCTCGACGGCGTCTCGATCCGATTGGCGGCCGGTGAGGCGGCGGCCATCATCGGCCCCTCCGGATGCGGAAAGAGCACGTTTCTCAACATCCTGGGCACGCTGGAAACGCCCGATGGCGGCCGCGTGACGCTCGACGGCGTCGAACCGCTCAAGTTGTCCGAGCCGGAGTTGGCACGGTTTCGCAACCGCCGTATCGGGTTCGTCTTTCAAGATCATCATCTGCTGCCGCACTGCTCGGTGTTGGAGAACGTGTTGGTGCCGACGCTCGTGAACGGCGACCCCGACGCGGCCGTTGACCGTGCCCGGCGGTTGCTCGATCGAGTCGGCTTGGCGGGTCGGCTCGATCATCGCCCGGCGGAACTGTCCGGCGGCGAGCGCCAGCGCGTGGCGGTCGCACGGGCATTGGTCAATCAACCGCTCCTGGTGCTGGCCGACGAGCCGACGGGCAATCTCGATCGACGCTCGGCCGAAGCGATCGCCGATCTCCTGATGGAACTGTACCGCGATGAGAGAACGATCCTGCTCGTGGTGACGCATAGCCAGGAACTGGCGCAGCGCTTGCCGCGGCG
>CAYMXF010000025.1:1340-20909 GCA_964393935.1 uncultured Planctomycetaceae bacterium | reverse complement strand
CAGCAGGAAGCCCGACGACAGGGCGTGGTTGTCAAGTCGGCCGACATCGACCGCGAGTACGACTTGACGCTTCAGGCCGATCGCTTCAACGGCAAAGACCCGGATAAGCTGACGCCGGCCCGGCGGGAAAAACTGGTCGAGGATTGGTGCCGGACGCGCGGCGTTTCGCGCGAAGAGTTGGCGATCGCCATGCGTCGACAGGCGAACCTGCGTCCGATCGCCGATCGGCGGGTGACGATCACGGAGCCGATGCTCCATCAGGAATGCGATCGCGTTCACGGAGAGAAGGTCGAGGTGCGCCACATCCAGATTCCCGCGCCGCGGTTTTATCCGCAGATCAAGGAACGCCTCGACAAAGGCGAATCCTTTGAGGCTTTGGTCATAGCCTTCAGCCAGAATGTCCTTTCGCGCGATCAGGGCGGGCTGCTTCCGCCGTTCGCCGCGTCGGACGACAGCGTGCCCGCCGTGTTTGCTAAGGCCGCTTTTGCGATGCAGCCCGGGGAGGTGTCCAATCCGCTTGAGGCCGAAGGGTCGTATCACGTGCTGAAGCTGGAGCGGAAGATTCCCGCCGACGGCGTCAAGTTCAAGGACGTCCGGTCGCATCTGGAGACACCCCTCCGGGCCCGTCTCGTGGCGAAGGAAATGGAGGCCCTGGCGGAGCGGCTCTTGCTCGCGGCACAGCTACGCATCATCGACCCCGTTCTGCGTGAGCAGTATCAGAAACGGCTGACTTCAAAGGAGATCGTCGGGCCGCCGTTGTCCAGTCCGTAATGAAGGTCTCACGCAGAGGCGCAGAGCACGCGGAGGAAGGAGGATAGGGTGAGATCGATGAATCCGGTTCCGTACGCTTTCCTCTCAGCGATCTCCGCGCCTCTGCGTGAGATTTCTTTTCTTTACGACGCGCATTGACGCCGGTATGCTCCCTCGTTAGTATCGCCATCGCTTCGGCGGGATGCCGTCGCGCTTGCTAGGGATGTGCTGGATGACGCTGATCCCATCGGCCCGTCAGGGTGTCTTGATTTTTTGTCTCGCCGGTGGCGCGCTGGCGTGCTGCGGATGCCAACGAGGACAGATCGGCGACACGAGCGAAGGCCCGAGCGGCGCAGATTTAGCCGCGTACTACAGCCCTCGCAAGATCAAGATTCTCCCGTTCACCAAACCGCGCAGCTTCGACGACGACGCGATTCCGGACGGCATCGGCGTCTCGCTTCGTCCTCTGGATGGCGGCGGCGACCCGGTCAAGGCCTACGGCACCTTCATCTTCGAGCTTTACACTTATAAGAACGCCCTGGGCAGCCACCGCGGCCCACTCCTTCAGACGTGGACGCAGCCGGTGCGCAACATCCCCGATCAGAAGAAGTTTTGGGAGCGGGTGACGTCGACGTATGAGTTTCAGTTGAGTTGGGAAGGGATGCCAATCCCGCCTCAGAAGAAGTACATCCTCGCCGCGAGCTTCCAGGCTTCCGGCAGCGAGCGGCTCTTCGATGAGTATGAGTTTGAGTTCAATGTCGCCCGCGAGGAAATCCTGAACGCGCTGTCGGAACAGAAACCCTGACAAGGAGACCTTCCATGCGAAAGATGCCTTTGTTCATTCTGGTGGTCATCGGTTTTGTCTCGTTTTCCTCGGGCTGCGCGGAGAATAAGCTGACGCGGCAAAACTTCGACACGATCGTCGAGGGCAGCTCCAACAAAGACGAGGTCCAGCACACGCTTGGCGACAAATTCATGACCCGCTCGGCCAACGAGTGGGAATATGAGGACGAGGATCGCAATCTCTCCGTCGTGATCCACTTCGACGGCGCGGGGAAGGTCCAGGCCAAGGAATGGCGCGATGCCACGACCGGCACGTGGGATGGTCAACGACCGGGCATCGACCCCCACCCGCCGGGCCGCAAGGTCTCCGAGTCGGACTCGACGAAGACGATTAAGAAGTAGTTTGGGCGTTTCCTCGACTTACCCGGGTAACTAACGCTGACTTCGGATCGGGGATTGAATCGTCGTCCATCGTTGATCCCACGTTGGGATTCGCGGTTTTTCCACTGATCATACATCGCTTTTTTCGCTCATCCTTTAAGTGGGGCCGATACTGGTGCAGTTTGATATGGTCAAGTCTGAACGCGCCCGAACCCCAAAGCAGCGGCGGCCGCACGCTCTCAGGCATAGGTCGAGAGAGAACTACCCGCCTGACGCGGGCCGTGAACGTGATTAGCGCGGCCGCTTTCGGCTCTATCTGGTGAGGCGAACAGTTTCAGCATCAGGAGTTTCGGCCATGAACCCCACGAAGACTCATTTTGAAAGATGCGGTTGGCAATCTGTAGCGATCCACCCGGATCATGTCGTACAGCCCCTTCTCGAAGGGGATGATCGTGGATGGACCATACCCTTCAATGTCCCTTATCTCTCCCCTCAGGGCGGGTTGGTTGGCATCGAGTTCACGAACTCGTATATTCTTGAGACGCCTGCACTTGTATAAATTCGAGCCTCAGAACTTCGGGTTTATCCGAGGGTAACAACCCTCTGCCGTCGGACGAAGCTGGAGGCGCGCCAAAGCACCGCGAAACCTATGGCAACATGCACCAGCCCGACCCACGACGGCCAGGATGAGACTTCGCGCGCGACGGCTATCGGGGCGAAATAGCCGAGCCGCATGAAGAGCAATCCTTGAATGAGGAGGATGAGCCCGACGGCGGCGGCGCGAGGCGGCGTCCGGCGATGGAGTGAGAGAACGAACGCGGCGACGAGGATGATGAGCTCGCGCAAGAATGGAAAAACGCCGATTCCATAGGAAACGCAGATCGGAATGTTGGACAGCAGCGTTCCCCAGGCGATGCGATTGCCCTCGGGGGTGGCGATGACGGTCTTGGCCCGTCCGAGCCCCATCCATTCGCCTTCCGGCGTCACGACCCAGACGTGACGCAGGTCGGACACGATTCGGGCGTCGTAACCCATGCGTTTCATTAGTGAGGCGGCGATGACGGCCCGGCCGTCGCAGTCCTCGCGGATCTGGCCATCGGTCTGGGCAGCTTTGTCGAATATCTCGGAAACGGTGGGCATGTAATCGGCCGATCCCCAGAGATTCCAATCCCATTCGTATTTGACTTCGTCGAGCACGAGTCTCTCGATGTGTCGCAGCATGACCACGGCGTTTTGCGTCGCGGCCGGTTGTGTCGCGGCGGTATTTTGCAACCGCTCGTCAAGTAATCGTTGAAGTTTTTCAAGCTGCGGAGCTTGCGGCTCGACCATGGCCTGCATGTTTTTGATATGGGAGATGTGCCGGGCCAGTTGCCGTGGATAGGGAAAGAGCACGAAAAAGGTCACGAGCGCGAAGGCGAGACCCTTGAGCGGCATCCGCACGTACCATCGCTGCATCGCGCTGCGGCGCGGGAGAGGCGGTCGATCTGCCGGAGAAGATTGGATCATCGGCGGACCCCTGCCGGCACCGAAGCGCCTAGTCTAAACGTGCTGAGCAGGCGGCTCGCCATGATGCGAAGCGTGCGTGCGATCGAACCAGAAGTTCAGCAAAAGCACGGCTACGCCGATGACAAGCAGCGCGTCGGCAATGTTGAAGATCCAGGGCCACAGCGTGAAGTTGCCGGCCCGCGCTTCGATTTTAATGAAGTCGCGCACGACCGGCTGCATGCCCGAACGAGGATCGTTGGGTTTTGGTAACGGTCGCGCGTTGTCGCCGGTCGGAAAATCACCAATGGTAACGAACTTTTCGTTTTCATCGACGAGCTTTCCGATGATCCGGCCGCGGTCGGTGTTCGCGACATAGGCGGACTGCGTCGTTCGGTCATAGAGGTTGCCGATCGCGCCGGCCAGCACGAGGCCGAGGGCGACATGCATGGATCGCCGGCAGGTCGTCGAGTGCGCGAAGAGGTAAAGGACGAACATCAGCGCCAACGCCGATGCTCCAACAAATATCGGCGCGAGGCCCGCGCCGAGCCCGAAGAGCGCGCCGGGGTTGAGCGAGAGCTGCAAGCTGGCGAGATTGGGGATGAGGACGCGAGTTTCGTGTGGCCCGAGTTGTTGGAACGCCCACTCTTTGGACCACAAGTCGGCGACGAGACCGGTCACGGCAAAGCCCCACAGGCGGAGGTGGCTGGGAAAGTGGCTGATGGCCCAACGCTCCTGCGGCTCAGTGGAGAAGGCGACCAGGGGCTCGGTGGGTTCGTATGTGGACATCGATGGGATTGTACGGCGGCGTGCGATTAGCGCCGATGGTTTTCTTCCTGGGCCCGTTTGTATTCGAGGCAGTAGTTCGCCCAGGGCTTGGCCTTGAGCCGGGCCTTACTGATCGGCTTGTGGGTGGCCAGGCAGATGCCGTAGGTGCGATGGTCGATGCGCTCGATGGCGGCGTCGATCTCTTTGAGGGTCTCGCGCTCGTTGGCGATCAAGCCGATGGTGAACTCCTGCTCATAGTTGTCCGTGCCTATATCGGCCATGTGGATGGGCATCAATGAGAGGTCGCCGGCGGCGTCGGCGCGGTTCTTGCCGAGGGCCTCGTTTTCCATCGTGGAGACGTCGCCGACCAGTTCGCGGCGCTTTTCGACGAGCAGCCGCCGGAAGAAGGCGAGTTCTTCGTCTGTAAGATGCGTCGGCGGCAGCGGCTGGGTGGAAGGTGGTTCGGCAGGATCGCCCGACGGAAGGCGACCGTTGGCGCCCGCCCGCGGGGCTCGACCGTTGGAGGGCTTCGCCTGGCCGTTGGTTCCGGAAGATTTCACGCGTTTTTCCGATTTTGCGGGCCGACCGTTGGCGCCGTCACGATGTCTATCCACTCTGTTTCCCTCCGATGCTCCGCTTCACGGGCGCGCGTTTTCGCTCGATCATAGCGCTGAAAAACCGCGTAGGACCGCGTGCGCCCGCCCCTGGGCCCCAATAGGCCAAGACATGCTACTATACGATCTTCCACGGGGCTTGTCAAGCCTCGCGGAGGGTGGAGATAATAGGGACGGGTCGCACCGTCCGGTCGTCGAAGCGGCGATTCTGGAGTGTCATGATAGTGGCATTGCGTCGTCCGATTCGCGCTCCTCTGGGATGGAAATCGCGGCGTGCCGGCTCTTTCCTTTGAAGTCCTCCGAAATGACCCGCGCAGCCGCGCGCGGCTCGGCCGACTGCGCACGCCGCACGGCGACGTCGAGACGCCCGTCTTCATGCCGGTCGGCACGCGCGGAAGCGTCAAGGGCCTGACGCCCGATCAGCTCCGCGAGGCCGGCGTGGCGATCCTGCTGTCCAACACCTATCACCTCGCCTTGCGGCCGGGCGCCGACGTCGTTGCTACGATGGGCGGGCTGCACCGGTTCATGTCGTGGGACGGACCCCTTCTGACGGACAGCGGGGGCTTTCAGGTTTTTTCGCTCGCGACTCTGCGAAGCATCGATGACGCCGGGGTCACCTTCCAATCGCACATCGATGGGGCGGTCTTGCGATTGGACCCGGCCAAGGCCGTCGAGATTCAAGAGCAACTCGGCGCGGACATCATCATGGCCTTCGACCAATGCCCGCCGCTTCCGGCGCCTCCGCTCGTCTTACAGGAAGCCGTGGATCGGACGATCCGCTGGGCGGGGGCGTGCAAGGCGGCGCAGCGGCGGACCGATCAGGCCCTCTTCGGGATCGTGCAAGGCGGGCTGGATGCTGATATGCGGGCGCGCTGTCTCGACGCGCTGGTGGAGATCGGCTTTCCCGGCTACGCGATCGGAGGCTTGTCCGTCGGCGAGCGCCCCGAGCAGACCTTGGAGCTTCTCAAGAAGTTCGCGTGGCGGATGCCGGAGGATCGGCCACGCTATCTGATGGGCGTCGGCCGGCCGATCGACATCCTCCACGCGGTCGCCGCGGGCATCGACATGTTCGATTGCGTCCTGCCGACGCGCAACGGCCGCAACGCCTTCGCGTTCGTGGATGAGGGGTTCGTCCGCCTGCGCAACGCGAAGTACAAAACCGACGAGCGGCCGCTGGAGCAGGACTGCCCCTGCGCGACGTGCCGACAATTCACACGCGCCTATCTGCGGCACTTATTCCTGGCTGACGAGATGCTCGGACCGATACTGGTGTCGCTCCACAACATCGCGTACTATCAGCGCTGGATGCGGCGAATACGCGAAGCCATGTCGGCGGGCACGTTCGAACGCCTCGTCGCCGAATCCGAGGCCACCGCCGTACGCCAGACCTCAGAGGAGACCGAATGACCGCTTTGTTGTCGATTATCGCTCAGACGACTCAGTCCACCGGACAGCCGCAAGGGGGCATGGGTTCCATGCTGGTCCCTCTCTTGCTCATGGGGGTGGTGATGTATTTCCTGATGCTCCGCCCGCAGGGCAAGGAAAAAAAGAAACGCGCGGCCATGCTGTCGGCGGTCAAGAAAAACGACCGCGTGGTGACGATCGGCGGCATCCTCGGTACGGTCATCTCGGTCAAGGACGACGAGATCACGCTCAAGGTGGACGAGTCCAGCAATACAAAGATCACCTTCACGCGCTCGGCCATTCAGCGGGTCAGCTCCGCGGCCCCGAGCGAAGTCGTCGAGGCGGGGGCGAAAAAATAGATCTCCCGCGGAAATCATGGATTTTTCCGCTCCTTCTCGTTTCCGCGGAGAGGGTTGGGTGAGGGATTCGATTCGCGAGGTGCCTGTCCAAATTAGATCGGCACGCTCAGCGCCAACGGCAACGTCGGGTTCGGCGGCGGCGGTTGCGGAAGAGCGGGCGGCAACGGGGCGATCATTTTTAATGTGGCGGGAAATCAGGGCGGGACGGCGCCCGCCGAGGTGGGATACGCGTTCACGACGCAGGTCGACCCAACGTCTCTGTTCAAACACGCAGACAAAATCCTTGCGAGTTTTTTTCGAGATGTGTGACCGTATACACTTCTCGCGAAATCCAAGCCTTTTTCGTGCTTTACGCACGGGCTTTCAGCCCTTCCGGAGCGGTTCAGAATGGGGCCCGTTCATCCTTCGGCGAGTAGAAAAGGGGTTCTAGGGTGAATACGATATCATCGACGGAAAGTCTGTATTAATGGGAGATTAGGGATACCGCGCGCGTCGCGGTTACTACCTTGGGGGGAAAAAGGCAGTGCGTTGCTCAGTCTCGGTTGATCCTAAGATCCGCAAGCGATGGGGGATCCTCATCATCGCCCTCTCGTTGGTACTCGCCGGATTTGGCGCCGGACCCGCCCACGGATCGATCATTCAGAAGGTGTCGGGTGTATCGATTTCGGGTGTTCCTGTGAGCTGCGAGGCCCATCTGATGATCACCGGTGACGTCTTGACCATTGTGTTTTACAACACCTCGCCGGTCCACTCCCAGAACCCGAGTGATGTTTGCGCCAGCTATTACTTCGATATTTATAACGGCGCCAACGTTCGGCCGGTGTTGACGTATCAAAGCGCCACCGGAAACGTCTGGCTGGCCAACAAGAATAATCCGGATACGCTGCAAACGGCGAACGCTAACCTCAAGGCCGTCGCCTCCGGCGATCACACATGGCAATTCAAAAACATGAACGCGGCCCAGAGTCCCTTCCTAGGATTTGGCTTGGGCACCGTCGGAAACAACGACCTGACGCCCAATGACTTTATGGTCAACATTGTGGGCAACATCGATTATTCACTCTACGCGGGTGACGTCACCACCCCCAATCTGAATAGCAAAGTGCTCGTGAAAGACCATATTACGTTCACCTTCACGGGCCTTACGGGCTTTACGGAAGACGATATCAGTCCCGCGTTCGCCGTCGGCCTGGGCACGAGACCCGATAGTCTTCTTCTGACGCCCGAGCCGGCCACCATCGTCCCGCTACTTGGCGTCAGTCTGTTTGGCCTGCACCGCCGCGTCCGGCGCCGCCGCGTCCGCTAGCCACAGCCGCCAAGCCTGGGCTGCCCGCGCAATTGTTGCGGGAGGTTGGACCGCCCCTTAATGCATCTACCCGCTACGCACGATAGTTAACGCTGGAATGGGCCGGTATACGATAGCCTGATTTTGTGGGTCAGGCGGGTTGCGACCGGAGACGGGCGGGTTCGATATAATAGATAGGATAGCGTCGGCGCAGGTTGTCTTGCCAAACGGCCGGCCGGTGCAAGTAACTGGGGAGACCCAACGATGCAGCGAACCAATCGACGACGCGGTGCGATGAAGAAGTGGTTGCCCGTGCTCATCATCGGGGCGGTAACGGGCATCGGGATCGGCGCGGCGTTGGCCCAGATCACGCCGACGACCGGCACCGGCACGGACATCGGCACACTGCTTCAACAGTTCGGGTCGCTCTTCGGAAACGGGACGGGGACGACCACGACGCCGGGCACTACGACCGGCACGACGACGACGCAACCCAGCGGCGGCACCGGCGAGCGGCCGCCGTTCGTCATCACCAACCAGTTTAATACGACGCATGACGCCTCTCTTCACGCGCGATCGCCTGGCGTCTGGATTCAGTTCGCCATTGCCGAGCATGAAGGAACGTCGGAGTCTCTTACCGGCGACGTACCGGCGGAGCAGCCAAACTTTTACAAAGCGACGTTCGATCAGATCGCGCTGAACGTCATCAACATGATCACCAATCTCATTACGTCGTTAAATGTTCTTGCAGGGGCGGCCGGCGGCTTGCCCCCCCCGACGACGACCACGCAACCTAGCGACGGACTCACGACGATCGACAACCCCGCCACCAGCGGCGCCGGGACGAGCACCCCGATTCAATAGACATTTCGAAACATCGGATTTCGCGTCGAAGCGCGATCCTCTCGTGAGAAGCACCGGGTTCGCGCAGGCAGCGAATCGGGCCGAGCAGGTTTTGACCATCATTGTTCGCAGAGATAGAATACGAGCCAGGTCACGGTTTCAAACACCGTTCTCGATCGGTCTTATTTCTAAATCGAAGGATTGGCGTGCATGACGGATAAAACGCCGGCCACAGCCCGAGCCGCCGTGATGGAGGCATTCAACCGGCCGATCACGGTTCGCGCGCTGCCGGTACCGGCGTCGCTCGCCGAGGGTGACGCGCTCATCAAGATTGTGATGGCGGGGGTGTGCGGGACGGACGTTCACCTGCATAAGGGCCAGCTCAACGTGCCGCTGCCGCTGGTCATGGGGCACGAGACGGTCGGCGTCGTGGCGGCGCTGGGCGGCGAGGTAAGCGATTGGCTCGGCGAGACGCTCGCCGCCGGCGACCGCGTGTCGTGGACGGTGGGGATGCCTTGCGGACAGTGCCGCTACTGCCGCGTGCATCGACTGCCGAGCCGGTGCGTGAACCGCAAGGCGTACGGCGTGAACACACCGTGCGACAAGCCGCCGCATCTGCTGGGGGGTTATGCCGAGTATCACCATCTCCGCGCGGGCACGGCGATCTTCAAACTACCGGACGATCTACCGTCGGAGGCGCTGATCGGCGCGGGCTGCGCGCTGGTCACGATGATTCATGCCTATGAGAAGATGCCGATCCGCTGGGCGGAGTCTTGCGTGATTCAGGGAGCGGGGTCGGTGGGGCTGGCGGCGCTGGCCATCGCGTCGGACGCCGGGGCGCGGCCGATCATCGTGATTGGCGGGCCGAGGGATCGGTTGGAGCGGTGCAAGCGATTCGGGGCCGACGTCGTGATCGACATCGAGGAAGTGAAGAACCTGGATAAGCGTCGCGGAATCGTGCTCGAACACACGCACGGGCTTGGAGCGGATGTCGTGATCGAGTGCGTCGGGCATCCATCGGTGGTGGCCGAGGGCTGGCCGCTGGCGCGCGACGGCGGGCGGTACATGGTGCTCGGGCAATACTGCGACGCGGGGCCGATCGCGCTGAACCCGCACCTGATCACAAAGAAAGAACTGGAAGTGTACGGCTCTTACGGCAGCGAGCCGCACCATTGGGCCAAGGCGATCGAGTTCCTGCGTACCCGCCGCGAGTGGTTTCCTTTCCACGAACTCATCACGCACCGTTTCGGTTTGGAGCAGGTGAACGAAGCGCTGGACGCCGTGGCGAATTGGCGGACGGGCAAGGCGGTCATCCTACCCAACGGCTGAACCATCCAAGCAATCCTTTCCGGAGGGCCGACATGTAAGATTCCGATTAAGAATGGGTTAAGTTTGCGCGCAGAATTTATTAAGAATCCTGTTGCTGAAGTCGCTCCGTCGCCCACGTGTTACATTGATCGTCGAAAACTGCTTGCACGGATTCGGTCCTTTACTACGCTGTTCCGCGAATGAAAGGTGGTTGATGCAAGAACCGTCTCGCAGGAGCGCTCGAAGCGGAAAAACGCGGTTATGTGATTGTTTCGTCGAACGCGCTCGCGGAGCGCTCCTCGGAATTGTCTCGCTTGCGATGGCCCTCGTTGGCTGCGCACAAGTCAAGACCGAGGGTGATTTCACTTCTGTCCGCCAACAAGTCTCCGACCGTACCGGAGCGACGCAAGTCTTTGATCCCGCGGAAGAGGGACTGGTCCAATCGAAGGTGAACGAGCTTCTGGCCGACGGCCTGAACATTGAGAAGTGCATACAGCTCTCGCTACTTAACAACCCGGACATCCAAGCGATATTCGACCAGATCGGTGCATCGCGGGCCGACGTCGTGCAGTCCCAGCTTCTGACGAACCCAGGCTTCTCGATCACCATGATCTGGCCGGAGGGTGGCGGCCGGCCCAAGGTGCCCATGAACATGGGGCAGGAGCTGTCCGACCTCTGGCAGATTCCGATCAAGAAAAAGATCGCCCAGGCGCAGCTCGAACAGGTGATGCTGGCCGCCGTTCATCGGGCCGTCGATATCGCCACGGAAACGCGCATCGCGTGCTACAAAGTCCTTGCGCTGGAGCAGGCGGATGATCTCGCCCGCGACAATGAGAAATTCATCGAGCAGTCTCATAGCGTCCTCATCGAACGCTCCAAGGCGCCGGGTGCGTCGCCCGACGATGTGAACCGTGTTCGCGCCCTTCTGCTTGATGCGCGCCTGATGCACCTCAACATCCACCGGGACCTCCGTCTGGCACAGGTCAGCCTCGGAAAACTGCTCGGCCTGAGCCGCGCGACGCAGCCCTGGAAGATCGTCGACAGGTTCCCCGATCATCCGCGCGTCAGCGCAGCCGAACTCGATCTGATCGCCTACGCCCTCACCGAGCGTCTTGATGCACAAGCCCTGGCTAAGCAGGTCGAGGCCGCCGACAACCAATACATCCGCCAATGTCTCAGTGTCTTTCCCCGTGTCGTCATGGGGCCGGCCTTCGAGCTCAAGGACACACGCGGCGTTCCCGAGCGCAACATCCTCGGCGACACCGAGCGGGCCTCCGTGGCCAAGGGCAAGCTGACCGCCCCGACGATTCAAAGCAAGAACCAGCGCGACTTTGCCAAGAGCCAGATCATCGACACCCTCACCGGCGGCACGCTGCAGATCACGATTCCGATCTGGGACCAGAATCAGGCGCAGATCGCGAAGGCCAGGTTCGTCGCCGACCAGCGACGACGTGATTACGAAGCGCTGCTTAACACGGTGGCGGTCGATGTGCAGCAATCATTCGCCGTGATGGACACCGCCTCCCAACTTGTCGATCTATACGAGAAAGACATCCTGCTTCAGGCCGATGCAAACGTCTCCGCCGCGCAGCAGGCGTACGAGCGGGGTAAGCAGAGCATCACCGCACTCATCGAGGCCAAGAAGTTTTTCATCAATCAGCGCCAGGCATACATTGCCGCCCGCCGAGAGGGCGCGATTGCCAACGCAAACCTGCAACGCGCGGTCGGCGGGCGATTCCCGCCCCCGGCCACGAGCCAGCCGGCCGCACCGTCAAATACACTAGGAGAGGTCCCATGACTGATCAAAACCCAATCCAGATGTTCCTCGACTCCTTCGTGAAGGATCTGATGACCTTCTTGACGGACTTCATAAGACAGATCGTGGCGGCATTTCTGTTTTAAGCCGTCGCAAGAGGCGGGGCGCTTATCTGTCCGAAGGGTTATAACCGATACGCAAAACGACGAGCTAATGGGATTCATTTCTGTTCTTTGATCCTTTGCGATCGTGTCGATACAGTATGAATCTGTAGCGCCAAGGATGGCTGTGCAAGACATTACAAGATCTACAGCGAGGGCAAAATGAAACGGACGCTTGCAATCGCATCGCTTCTTTTGGTCCTTGGTTGCCAGGCCGAGCAGCGATTTGAGACGCCGGCCGGTTTGGCGAATCGCTTGGCGCTCGTCGAGCGGTCACGGCTCTCCGCCACGTCCGGTGATGTTGCCTCCACTGGTTTTCGATCGACTGCGCCCGACGTTGTTCGGACCGTCCGAACGAATCAGCCGCCGACCTGGGCGGCGCAATATGTCGTCGAGTCAGACCATGCTTCGAGTTTCGGCTCGCAGTCGCTCACGCTCTCTGAACTGGGTGATGGGTCGCGTCTCGATCCGCAGTCCGGGGGTGAGGACGCAGCGACCGGGAGCGAATCAAAGTCGGCGAGCCGTAACGATACGGCGGATCGCGACCCGCCGCTCGCGTCATTCTGGGAGACGGTCAAGCGCGATGTGAAGCACGCGCCGCACGACCTTTGGCGGGACACCAAGCGGGTCTATGCCAATCCGGTGAACCTCGTCATCCTCGGGGTGGCGTACGGCGGCTCGCTGGCGATTCAGGAGACGGGACCGGACGAAACGGTCGAGCACTATTACAACCGCCAGCACGACTTCGAAGCGCCGCATCACACTTTCAGTGAGGATTGGCGCGATGCGTTTGGAGCCGTCGGCAACCCCGTGACCCACTTCGCCCTGGCGGGCGCGTGGTACTTGCTCGGCCAGCAGACGATGAACGACAAAACTTATGAAGTCGGCAAGACGATGTTCTCCGGGCTGATGATCAACAGTATGACCGTGATGGTCGGGCAGGCCGCCTCTTGGGATAAAGCGCCCAACGGCGAGTACGGCACGTTCCCGTCGGGCCACACCTCCAGCAGCTTCGTCGTCGCCAGCGTGTTGCACGAGGCCTATGGTCACGTCGTCGGAGTGCCGCTGTATGGACTGGCGACGCTCGTGGGGATCGAGCGGCTCGACGACCGCGAGCATTATTTTTCCGACGTGGTGATGGGTGCGGTGCTCGGCACGGTCATCGGGCACAGCGTCGCCTCGGGCCGCGATCCGGAGTTCTTCGGGTGGAAGATTTTGCCCTACGCCAGCCCGGAAGGCGGCAGCGGCGTGGCGTTCATGAAGACGCTGGATTGAAGGGGCGACTCGCGATTCAGCGAGGCGGGGAAATAATCACTCGTCTTCCGGGTCGTCATCGGAAGGGGGCGGCGGCTCGTCCGGCGCCGGACCGTCGGGCGGGCCTGCGTGGGGACCCTGTTGTCGACGCGGTGGGCCGTCGTCGGGGCTACGGCGTCCGCGCGGGGAACCCTCGCCCGGGCCGTGTGGACCGCGCGGGGGACCTTCGCCGAAACCGTCGGGACCCTCATGACCGGGGCCGCGGCGCGGGAAGGGGCCGCGCAGGTCGCCCTTCTTAATCTCATCGACGCGTTTGGCAATGTGCTCTTCGAGCTTGGATTTTTCCTCCTCGAAGCTCTTGCGCCGCCGGTCGAGCATCGCCTGCTGCTCTTTGATGCGTTTCTCGAACTGTTCGAGGCGGAAGGTCATGCGCTGCTGATGAAACTCCATCTGCTTGCGGACGATGGATTCGATTTCTTGCGCGATTTGGGTTTGTTTAGTCGGATCCTTCGCGGCATCGCGGTAGTCGCGCGACAGCGCGCCGAGCCGCTCCTCGTTCTTGAATTCCTCCACGATTCGAGTCGCCAAGTCGGGCCGTTCGTCCTTGAGAAACATGTATTCCTTGAAGACCGGCACGATCCGGCGGATCGCACCGCGGAATCGCTCGGGGTTGCGGTCGCGGAGCTTGTCCAGTCGCGCATAGCCCCCCGGCAAGTTGTCGCGCATCATGTCCATCATCCGATCGATCATCTCCGACGGCAGCTCGTCGTCGGGACCGAAATCACCGTCACGGCGGTTCTCTCGCCAACGTCGAAACCGATCGCGAACGTTCTCACCGCGCGGGCCGCCGCGAAGTTTGTCGTGATCGAAACGAGGATCGGGCGGTTCATCAGTTCCTTCATTGGTGCGACGATCATCGGGCGGCGGAGGAGGTTCCAGGACCGCGGCCGTTGCGGATTTGAGAAAAAAGGACAAGGTTAGTGCGGCGCTGAGGGCCACCGCGCCCGTGAAGAATCGGTCATGGCTGGGGTATGCGATCATTGAACATCCTCGTTGAGATCATCCTTGCGAACGATTCGTTTTTGCTGCTCCACCGCGGCTGGGTTGGGACGTTGAATCATCCTGTAGCGCTTCTTCGAGCGCATGAAACATGTCGGCGCCGCCCGAATTCCAAGAAGCCTCGGACGACCAATCCTCCAGGTCCGCGATTTCGTCGTCCATGGCCGCCAGGATCGTCGTTTCTTGCTGCGTGGTTTCGGGCCACATCGGCTGCACATCCGCATCGGCGATCGTCAGCGATTCGGTCGGCTGCCGGCTGATCGCGTACCAGCCGACCGTGACGCAGAGCGCGATGGCCGCGGCGGCACTGAGCGCGCCTTGCCAGGCTTTCCATGATCGTGCAGGTGAGGCGCCGTGGAGTCGCGCGAGTTCGCGATGTGCACCTTCTTTCGCGCGGGTCAGCGCTTCGGTCGAGGGTGCCGGCGTCTTGAAACCGACCAGCCACGCCTCGTTTGCCTCGATCTCTTCGAGTTGGCGATCTTGCTCGTTCACGAATCCGTCTCTCCTTGTCTTCAAACGGCTTTCGCCGCCCGCGAGGGTTCGCCCTCGTTAGTGGTTTCCATGATCTCGCGCAATCGCGCGAGTCCTCGATGTCCTCGAGCCAGGGCCGTACCGAGCGGTACGCTCGTAGCCTCGGCGATCTCCTTGAACGTCATTTGGGAAAAGTACCGAAGCATGATGACCTCTCGTTCCGCTGCGGGCAGCGCCGCCAATGCCGTGTGCAAGGCATCGACGGCCTCGCCGCGGACCAGCCCGGCGTCGACCGGTTCATTCGACGCCGCAAGATCCTTAACGGCCGACGCACCGAATACCTCTTTACTGTCAGAGTCCGCCTCGACGAGCGCCACGAGCCTCGGCGAGCGGCGAACTTTGCGGACGCGGTCGCGGGCCAGGTTCGCGGCGATTCGGAAGATCCATGCCTCGAAGCGTCCGTCATGTTGGTAGGCGCCGATCATCCGGACGAGCCGGACGAAGACCTCTTGCATCAGGTCCTCGGCGTCCTGACGGGAGCCGGTCATCCTGAAGAGAAAGCCGAAGATTCGGCCCGCAAAGTGCTCGACCAAACGGTCCAGGCACGCCGAATCACCGCGCTGTGCCCCCAGGATCGCCGCCGCCAGCGCCTCGCCGTCCATCAGACCTCTCTAAGCCAAACGTCGAACCGCCGAATCCATTGCAAGGGCATCCTACCGCCGTAAGTGGTTTTGAGACGCCGGATTATGGGAATGGGGATCCATCCGCGAAGACGCGAAGAGGCAAGCCTTTGCCTTGCAATCCTTTCGGATTCGCCTATATTGAAGGGCTCGAATCGGTTTGAGACCTACTGCATCTAAGGTGCCCTATGCCTCGTGTCTGTCACTTTACCGGTAAGAAAACCACCACCGGCCGCCAGTATACGCACCGCGGCAAGGCCAAGTACCTGGGCGGCGTCGGCACGAAGGTGACCGGCAGGACCAAACGGAAGTTCAAGCCGAACATTCAGCGCGTCCGGGCCGTCATCGACGGCCGCATCGTTCGCGTGAAGGTCTCGGCGAAGGCGATTCGCATGGGCCTCGTCATCAAGCCGATGAAGCGGAATTACAAGCCCGAGGCACAAGCCGCCAGCGCCTGATACACTGGCGCTCATGTCCGCCAAGATCGATCCCGAGAAAGTCCGGCACATCGCCCATCTGGCGAGGTTGAAGCTGTCCGACGAGGAGATTGCACACTTCGGGTCGCAGCTCAGCGGCATCCTCGAATACGTCGACAAGTTGAACGAGGTCGATGTGACCGGGGTCGAGCCGACGGCGCACCCGCTGGACGTGTGCAACGTGTTGGCGGATGACGTGCCGGTCGCGCCGATCGGCGTGGAGCGGGCGCTGGCCAATGCGCCTTCGCCGGCCCCGCCGTACTTCAAGGTTCCGAAGGTACTCGAACAGGATTCGGCATGAGCGGCACGGCATTGCAACAAGTCGGCGATGCCTTGGAGCGGATCGCGCGCGTCGATCCGAAGCTGCGATGCTGCATCAGCACGCTCGACGAGGATGCGAAGCGGCGGGCAGCGGCGCTCGACGGTCAGGCCAAGAAGGCGAGCCCGCTGTTTGGCGCGCCGGTCGTCGTGAAAGACAACATTTGTACGGCATCCGGGACGACGACGTGCGGCTCGAAAATCCTGGCGAATTATCGCTCGCCCTACGATGCGCACGTGATCGAGCGGCTCCACGAGGCGGGGGCGATCATCGTCGCAAAGACCAATCTCGACGAATTCGCGATGGGCAGCTCCACGGAGAATTCAGGCTTCTTTGCGACGCGAAATCCGTGGGATCCCGAACACGTGCCGGGCGGCTCGTCCGGCGGGTCGATCGCCGCCGTCGCGGCGCGGATGGTGCCGTACGCCCTGGGCAGCGAGACCGGCGGGTCGGTGCGGCAGCCGGCGTCGTTCTGCGGGGTCTGCGGACTTAAACCGACCTATGGCCGCATCTCGCGCTACGGTCTCGTTGCCTTTGCCAGCAGCTTGGATCAGGTCGGCCCTGCGGCGGTGGATGTGCGCGGCGTGGCGGAGTTGCTTCGCGCGATCGCGGGCCGTGACCCGCGCGATTCGACGAGCGTCGATGAGCCGGTGCCGGATTATATGGCCATGCTCGACGAGCCGGTCGGCAAGATGCGGATCGGGTATGCCCGCGAGTATTTCGGCGAGGGGCTGCACCCGGAGACTCGGCAAGCCGTTGAGGCGGCGATCGAGGTGTACAAGAAGCTCGGGGCGGAGGTCTTTGAGATTTCCCTGCCGCATAGTCCGTACGTCATCGCGTGTTACTACCTGGTCTGTACGGCGGAGGCGTCGAGCAACCTGGCGCGGTTCGACGGCGTGCGCTACGGCCATCGCACGGCGCACCCGACGGACTACATCGACCTCTACAGCGCGTCGCGCGAGGAAGGATTCGGCGCGGAAGTCAAGCGGCGGATCATGCTCGGGACGTTCGCGCTGTCCAGCGGGTACTACGATGCGTATTACTTCAAGGCGCTCAAGGTGCGGACGCTCATCAAGCGGGATTTCGTGGAGGCGTTTAAGAAATGCGACGTGATCCTGTCGCCGACGACGCCGACGCCGGCCTTCAAACTCGGCGAGAAGGCGGATGACCCGCTGGAGATGTACCTCGCGGACATCTACAACTGCGCGGCAAACCTCGCGGGCATCCCGGCGATCTCGATTCCGTGCGGATTCACGGAGGCGGGGCTGCCGATCGGGCTGCAACTGATGGGCCCGCACTTCGGGGAAGGACGGATTCTGCAAATCGCAAACGCTTACCAAAAAAAGACAGATCACCACCTCAAGAAACCGCCTATCTGTGCGGCATAGTTGATCCGCCTACCCATAATCTGTTTATTGACAAGTAGTTAACTAAAGCGTTAGAGATCTATTGTCATAACGTATATCTATATGATATCATAGTGATAGATAATCGATCAACTGGTTGGAATGCAAGAAACGGAGGTAACGATCATGGCTGCCGAGTTTGAGCGGGTTCCGAGGAATGGTTGGGCGATTCTGAGCCTTCAGACCGTGCTTACGATCGCGGTGATCGTCGGTTTGATCTGGTCCATTAACGTCTGCGCGCAGGAGGTGAAGCACGATACGTCGGCGCCGCGGCTGTGGCTCGGGCTCCACATCGTTGCCTGGTCGCTGGCGCTCATGGTCGTATCGGTGCTGTGGTGCGGCTTCTTCACGCTTCAGCCAAACACCGCCGCCGTGCTGCTGCTCTTCGGAGAGTACAAGGGCACCGCCCGCCGCCAGGGCTTCCATTGGGCCAATCCCTTCTACAAAAAGATCCGGGTCTCGCTACGGGCCCGCAACCTGAACGGCGAGAAGCTCAAAGTCAACGACCAGCGCGGCAACCCCATCGAGATCGCCGCAGTCGTCGTGTGGCGCGTGAACGACACGGCCCGTGCGGTGTTCGACGTGGACGACTATGCGAAATACGTCACGATCCAGAGCGAGTCGGCGGTGCGGCACTTGGCCAGCAGCTATCCCTACGACAGCCACCAGGACGAGCTTTCGCTGCGCGGCAGCATGGACGAGGTCTCGCGGGCGCTTCAAGCCGAGTTGGAGGAGCGCTTATCGAAGGCCGGCGTGGTCGTCGATGAGGCGCGTCTGGCGCATTTGGCTTATGCCCCGGAGATCGCGGGGGCGATGCTCCGCCGGCAGCAGGCCGAGGCGATCGTCGCGGCGCGCACGCGGATCGTCGAGGGGGCCGTGGGCATGGTGCAGATGGCGCTGGCGCACCTGGAGAAGGACAAGGTCGTCGAACTCGACGGCGAGCGCAAGGCCGCGATGGTCAGCAACCTGCTCGTCGTGCTTTGCGGCGATCACAACGTCCAGCCGGTCGTGAACACCGGCACGCTTCACACGGGATGAGGCGCGTGTGGCACCGGCTATTAGCCGGTGCGAAGACCCAAGCGCGGGGGCGTTTTCATGGCGGACAAGAAGGCATTATTGCTGCGTATCCCGCAGGACTTGTGGGACAGCCTGAGCCGCTGGGCCCGGGACGACCTGCGGAGCCTCAATGCGCAGATTGAGTTCTTGCTCCGCGAGGCGGTGCGGAAGCGCTCGGGGAAGCCTCCGGCAAAAACGGATGTTCCGACTGATACACAAAACGAGGCTTCTTGATTGGCTCTCGCGTACCAGGCCGATCAGAACCACGGTCGCCGCGGCGACCCGAGTGACGATTCATGGGGAGTCAACGGTCGCCTCGCGGGGCAGCGCTGGCTCGGCCCGGTCTTGCGGCCGGGATTCTGACGCCGCCGGCCTATGGTTCTAGCACTCTCCATTGACCCTGTTAGATGCGGTTTCTATGATGATGTGTCGATAAGTACATTGTCGAACAGGTCGGAAAAACCATGACCGAGATGCCCCATCTTCCTTTGATCGTCGGTGAAAGCCTCCGCTTTCGACGGGACTGGTTACACGGGCCGGTGTGCCACAAGGGCTCGATCGGCGCTTCCGATTTCATGTCCACCGTCTTCAACGAATGAGCGAATTGAAGGCTACGATGCCTCATCGGCCGGGCGGTTACCTGCGCGCGTGCGAACTGCCGGGAAACATCCGCCGCTGCCGATCTAAACTTTATCACGGTTCGCTCTGATTGCACTCAGGGTTTTCCGAATTAAGGAAAGCTACACCGGCTAGAAGCCGGTGCCACACGAATCAACACCAGCAAGATGCCGGTGCCACAAGTTTGGGAGGTCGTCCCATGAAGACGAATACGCTTGCTCCGATGGCAACCGTCGCGCCGCGCGATGTCGTGCCTGAACTGAAGAAGCACATCCTCGTGGATGGGTTTGAACTCGTCGTCGATATCGCCCAAAGCCAAGGCAGCTACTTTCGCGA
>CAYMXF010000025.1:0-1240 GCA_964393935.1 uncultured Planctomycetaceae bacterium | reverse complement strand
CGCGATGGATTGGAAGGTGCAGAAGAACCTGGCCGCCGGGCGCGGCGAGATCGGCACGGAGGTGCTGCACTTCAAGAAAGCCTTCCACGGCCGCAGCGGCTACACGATGTCGCTGACCAATACGGACCCGACGAAGACGAAGTATTACGCGAAGTTCGATTGGCCGCGCGTCGCGAGCCCGTACATCGACTATTCCATCCCCGAGTCGGGGCGGACGACGAAGGTCGTTGCGGACGAGAAGGCGGCGGAGGCGGAGATTTTGGCGGCGATCGCGGCCCGACCGCATCGCATCTGCGCGATAATTCTCGAACCGATTCAGTGCGAAGGCGGCGACAATCACTTCCGACGCGAGTGGTTCCGGACGCTTCGGCGGCTTTGTAACGAAAACGATCTTCTGCTTATCTTCGACGAGGTGCAGACGGGGATGTGCATGAGCGGGCGGACCTGGTGCTGGCAGCAATTCGACGTGATGCCGGACGTGATGGCCTTCGGCAAGAAAGCGCAGGTCTGCGGGATCATGGCGGGCAAGCGGCTCGACGAGGTCCCGACGAACGTGTTCCGCGTATCGAGCCGGATCAATTCGACGTGGGGCGGCAACCTGACGGACATGGTCCGCTCGACACACTACCTCAACATCATCGAGCAGGAAAAGCTCGTCGAGAATGCCCGAGTGATCGGCGAGAAGTTCCTCGCTCAGCTTCAGAACCTCGCGGCGGAAGAGCCGATTATCACGGCGGTCCGCGGCCGCGGCCTACTCATGGCGTTCGATCTGCCGGATACAGCGACGCGCAACGCGTTCTGGAAGGGCTGCTTCGAGGCGGGGCTGCTCGTGCTCCGCTGCGGCGAGCGGGCGGTCCGATTACGACCGGCCCTGGACGTGAAGGCGAACATCATCGGCGAATCGATCGCGATCATGCGCGACGTGTTGCGTCGGATGCGGGGATAAAAAGTCAAAAAGTCAAAACGCCGAGACGCGGGGTTTGTGGAGTAATTGATTGCTCAAGGTTGCGGTTTATTGCTATGTCGTTGTTGCGCTGGGCATGGTCGGTACGTCGCTGGTCACCGGACGGCGGGCGTCCGTTCTGGCCGGCGAGCCGCATTATCTCCTGACGCGCACGAGCGTCCTCGTTGAGCACAAGGTCGAGCCCAAGAACGCCACGGACGCGGCGTTCGATGCGGCTTTTGGCGACGCCGGCGAATCGACGGACATGAGCGTCAAGGAGCCGATTTTCGTCCTGGG
>CAYMXF010000024.1:10506-21073 GCA_964393935.1 uncultured Planctomycetaceae bacterium | reverse complement strand
ACCAGGTCCTCATCCGAAAGGCCCCGATAGCGCGGGGCGAGGCGGTCCCGGCGAATTCCACTTTCGTCGATATGCTTCTTCACCTGCGCGATCTCGAACCCGTTTGACCGCAGCAGCGACAGATGCGCCGACAACGGCGCCCGGTTGATCAGAAAGTCCCGGCCCCCGGAGATCACCCGCCAGAGAAAGTCCGGCAAGCTCCAATACAGGTTCCATTCAGGCCCCACGTTCAGCCATCCAAAATTCATCTGGTGGGACGACCAGCCGCCGGGTCTGATCCACCGGCCGAGGCAAGCGTACAGCCCTTCCAGATCGCTGACGTGTTCGAGGACGGCCTGGGAAAACACGAAGTCCGCCGCGCCGGGCCCCACGATCGCCGGGTCCGACCACGGGGCGACATAACGCAGGCTCACGCTGCCCGACTCGTTCGATCCGCCTCGCGCAATCATCCCTCGAATCGCCCGGACTCGATCCGCCGCCAGCGCCGCCGTGAGGACCTCGTTGGTGATGACGTGGGAGGGAAAGGCGTACGTTTGCAGCGCCGGGCCCACCCGTGGAAACTCCTCCGTGCCGGGAACGGCCTCTCTCCGCTGGAAAAGCTCGACCAACTCATCGAAGACCACAAGGTTCGTCTCCGGTTGAGCCAGGTCGATCGCATCCAACCCGCAATACGCGTGCGACCCGCTCAGCAGGGCGGCCAGTCCGGTCCCCAGCGATCCCCCTGGCCCGATTTCAACGACGGACTTCGGCGCACCGCTCATGCCGTTCTCGACGGCCGTGACCAGGTGGCGAAGCCACACAGAGTAGCAGTAGCGGGCGTTGGCCGTCTCCGGTGCTTTTGCCCGCCACCGCGCCACGCCGGGTACGCGCAACACCATTCCCCTCAGAACCAGCTTGGCCACCGCTCTATTCATGGGACACCTGATGCACGGCGAACCGCCCGCGATCGTGGTTGCGGGCGATTGGCGTCTTGAGCGTGATCATGACACAAGCCGGAGGCCCATGCTCCCTAACGACCGGGATCTTACCGCAAGGACCGGACGAAGTCGGCGATTTGAGAGATGCTCGTGCGGTCCGGGAGGTCGTGCTCCAGACCGAGGAATTGCAGGCCCACGCCCATGCGGCCCGGGCTTTTCATCACGCAGTGGCGATACTGCGCCTCGGCCAGTAGCGGCTGTCGTCCGGGGGAGGCCGTGATCTCCACGCCGACGAGATCGCCGACGCCCAGACGCGGGTTTTGATCGGTGCGGATATCGACGAGAATCCCGCCGACCGAGGCATTGTCCAATCGCCCCGAGCAAAGCGGCCAGGTTGATCCCACCCCCGCCCTCCCCTTCGTAAGGGGAGGGAAATCCACAGCCGAGGGCGGCTGTGCTACATTGGGCTGTGCTACATTGGGCAGGCCGCCTTGCCACAGTTTGACGGCGATGAAGCGATCCTGCGGCACCATGACGCGCTGATAGACGCGCCGCTGAAGCTCGCGCACTTCTTTGGGGCCGCGCACGACGAGCGTGTCCATGGCCTGCCCGTCGGCGGATTGGTCCATCGACCGCATCATCACCGGGCTGACGAAGATGCACTTCTTGTGCCCGCGGCGGAGAGAGATGCCCAGCTCCTCCCCGGCGGTGATCTCCGGCGGGGCGAGCGTGTCTATTGAGATCGGGTAGACGATCTGGATCAGGTTGCGGTCGATGTCGTATCGAATGAAGTGCGAGCGCAGGTTGCACCAGCGCCCCTCGGTCAGGAGCGACGCGGTGATCGGCGTCTGGCGCTCGGCCGCCCAGGACAGGATCGCCGACGCCGAACCGGGATCGAGAACCATCCCTCGGGTCATACGAAGACTTCCGACTCGACTTCGGCATCCTGCGATGATCGCAGCGATTCTCGAAGCCGCTCGAGTTGCACGGACGCCTCCGGCGTGTGCGCGAACCGCATGCCCAGAATCGTCGAACCCCCGCTGGCCGGCGTGACATTCGACATCGAGGCCGTCAGACGGAAGGCCGAACCCTGTCCAGGCAGCGAGAACCTGGCCCGCAAGGCATCGCCCGGCTCGATCGCCAGCGCTGCCGGATCCTCCACGCGGCAGGCGATGCCGTCCGGGCTGATGTTGAGCAGCGTCGCGACGCACCGATAATCGACGCCGGCGCGGCGCCACTCCAGCTTTACGACCGACGACGGAGCCAATCTCGCCCGCACGAATCGCCGGCGGTCCATCACCGTGATGACCGACGGCCGTTCGAAGGCCAGGCCCCGCGTCTGGCCCCACTGCGGCGCGGCGGTGATGGTCGTCGGGAAGCTGTATCGCCGATCGCTGTAGACCTGTACCTGGGCCGTGGCGTTCACAAGGCTTACCGGATCGCGCGACGGCCGACCGGTGATCTCCATCAGCAGGGCACGCTCGTCGCCGCTGATGAGGCTGCCGTTGATGGTGGTGTTGGGAATGACGGCGGATTCGAGAACGACCTGGGCCTGCGTACGAATCGCCGATTCCAGCGTCTGCTGGGAGTCGTCCGCATCGAGCGTGATCTTGCTTTCCATGTGTATCGCCCCCAAGTGACGGCGTGACCGCCCCGGCCCTGTGCGTGGATTCACATTCGCTTCTCGGCCCGATTAAGGAGTTACTTGAAAATACCTAGCCGACTTAGGAAAGTTTCTGAGAGTGAATTGATTAAAGGTCGTTGGCGGGATACGCAAATCGCAGGGATTTCTTCGTTTTGCTAGGCGGATCGCAGGACGCCGCCGAGATTCAGGACGCGCTGCACTTCAGCCGTCGGCAGCCGAATGTCCAGCCGCATCCGCCCGTCCTCGTAGTCCTGTCCGAGAATGTGGCCGTACTGGCTGATGTAGGCGAGCAGCTTACCGTTCGCGCTATCGGTCTCAATCGTGATTCGGACGTAGCGGTCGCGCATTTGCTGTAAGACCCGCTCGACCAAATTGGGAATGCCGGTGCCTTTGACCGCTGAGACCTCGACGGCGTCGGGCAGGTTGACCCGGAGGAGGTGGATCGCCGAGGCCTCGTCTGCGGCGTCGATCTTGTTCAGCACGTTGATCCGCGGGATGTCCTGGCAGCCCAGTTCGACGAGCACTTGCTCGACCGCCCGAATCTGCGCGGCGGCGTCATGACTGGCGGCATCGACGACGTGCAGGAGCAGGTCCGAGTGAATTGCTTCTTCGAGCGTGGCGCGGAACGACGCGACCAGATGGTGCGGCAAGTTCCGGACGAAGCCGACGGTATCGGAGAGCAGCGCCGTCTGTCCGCCGCCCAGGTCCCAACGCCGCGTCTTGGTATCCAGCGTGGCGAAGAGCTTGTCGGCGACAAGCGTGCCCGCGCCGGTCAGGGCGTTCATCAGCGTGCTCTTGCCGGCGTTGGTGTAGCCGACGAGGCTGATCGTGAAGTAATCGCTGCGCGAGCGGACCTCGCGCAGCTTGCGCCGGTCGATCTGGGCGAGTTGCTCCCGCAAAAATGACACGCGCTTTTGCACGAGCCGCCGGTCGATTTCGATCTGCCGTTCGCCGGGTCCGCGCGTGCCGATGCCGCCGACCGCTCCGACCTTGCCGCCGCCGCCCACGCCGGCGATCCGCTCCAGGTGGGTCCACATGCCGCGCAATCTCGGCGCGGTGTATTCGAGTTGGGCGAGTTCCACTTGAAGCTTCGCGGAATTGGTTCGTGCGCGACTGGCGAAAATGTCCAGGATCAGTTCCGTTCTATCGAGGACGCGCCGCTTGGAAAGCTCTTCATTCTCACGAATCTGCGAGGGCGAAAGATCGTTGTCGAAGATGATGACATCCGCCTCTTTTTCCTCGGCGTACAGCGCCAGCTCAGCGGCCTTGCCCTTGCCGATAAACGTTGCCGGGCAGATCTTCGGCCGGCGCTGAATCGTTCGTCCGACGACAGTCGCCCCCGCGGCCTGCGCCAGCGCGGCCAACTCCGCCAACGGGTCGTACCGCGTCCCGGCCGGTTCCTGACCCGGAAGGATCAGCCCGACGAGCACGGCCCGCTCCGCCGCAACGCCTGTATCTATTCGACGATTCTCTTTCAACGTGCTTCCGTAACTCGGCCCAGATTCTCCGTTGTCATCTTAGGCCGTTAGTACTTGTCTTTCTCGCTCTTTGCAGCGGCCGCCGCCGGGACGCCCGAGGCCGTACCGGTCTTGGCTTCCTTGAGAATCTGCACGCCGGCGCTGGCGCCGATCCGCGTCGCGCCGGCCTGGACCATCGCTCGCAGGTCCTCGTAACTGCGAATGCCGCCGGCGGCCTTCACGCCCATTCGCGTGCCGGCGACAGCCTCGCTCATGAGCGCGACATCCGCGGCGGTCGCGCCGCCGGTGGAAAATCCGGTGCTCGTCTTCACGAAATCGGCACGCGCCCGCTTGGCCGCTTTGCACGCGCGGACCTTCTCATCGTCGGTGAGCAAGGCGCACTCGATAATGACCTTGCAGATCGCCCGGCCGTCCGTGCAGGCATCGACGACCGCCTTGATGTCGCGAAAGACGCCCTCGTCGTCGCCGCTCTTGAGCGCGCCGATGTTGATGACCATGTCGATCTCGCTGGCCCCTTCGCGGATCGCCCGCCGCGCCTCCAGGGCCTTGATCTCCGGCACGTGCGTCCCGAGCGGAAAGCCCGCCACCGTACAAACGGCCACCGGCGAGCCCTTGAGCAGACTCGCCGCCAGCCGCACCCACGACGGGTTGATGCACACCGACGCAAAGCCGAATTCCACCGCTTCCTTGCACAGCAGTTCGATCTGCTTGCTCGTCGCCTCGGGCTTGAGGAGCGTGTGATCGATGTATTGTGCGACGTCCCGCGCGATCGGCCCGCCGCCCGCGCCGAGCCCCAAGCCGATTCGTCCAGCGCCCAGGCCGAGAAAGTCGCGCACCGCGGCCGGGTTTTTTCGCGCGCACTGGCCGTCGCATTGTGACCCGCAACAGGCGCAGGCGAGCTGCGCCGGCCAGCCCGATCCGCCGGTCATTTCCAGAATACGAGCGACGATCCGCTCGAGGTCCTCGTTCGACAATTCCGCCAAGTCCGGAATCTCCCGAAGCCGCTCCGTGGCGGCGGGTAATGCGACCACCGGCCCGCTCGGCGGATTCGCCTCCGCCGGGGGATTGGACATGATACCACGTTCCACTTCGCCGATCATCGCCACGCGCTTGCGATGTCGATCGGCCGTACACTGCCCGGCCAGCCACGCGTCCACGATCTGTTCGGCCAGCGCCGTGCCGATCAGTCCCGCGCCCAGCGTGAGCACGTTCGCATCGTTGTGTTCCCGGCTGTTCCGGGCGGACGAGACGTCGTAACAGAGCGCAGCGCGGACGTTGGGAAACTTGTTCGCCACGATCGACGAGCCGATCCCGGCTCCATCGATGATGATGCCGCGCTCACACTTGTTTTCGGAGACGAGTTGGGCCACCGCCGCCGCGATCGTCGGATAATCCACCGCCGACTTGTCGAACGTGCCGCAGTCCCGCACGGCGTGGCCGCGCTCGGTGAGGAAGCGCTTGAGGTGCTCCTTGAGGTCGAAGCCGCCGTGGTCCGCGCCCAACGCGATCCGCCGAATGTCCTGCCCGTCCGCCATCACCCATTCCGCCGCGCCGTCGCGCGAAGTTAGATTATAGCGTCGAGCGTCCTCCGCTCGCCAAGTCTTCGCGCGGATTTTTAACCCGCGATCCTCAATCTGAAATTCGCAATGGATCAAAGCTTAGTGGCCCGGCGTCGCGGGCGGGTGAGGCGCTTCGGTGGAAGGGGCCATCTCGCGCCGGACCTTTTGGATGAAGTCCCCCTTCATTTGGTCGCGGTATTCGAGGATGTCCTGCGGAAGCTCGTCGCTGCGAAGCAGAAACTCCACCGTGTAGCTCCCATCCACTCCCGGAACGACGAGCTTCGCCACGTACGGCGCTGTCCGCGACGGGGTTCCCGGTTTTCCCGTGTCGGCGACGGCCTCTGACAGGCCGACGGAGACGCCGTCTCGTGTGATTTCATACTTCAGACCCGTGTCCGCGGAGATCAGTTCCAGCGCTTGTCGGATCGATGTCTGTAGAAGCAACGAATAGCTCTGCGCCGTGGACGGCGGCAGTTTCGTCATCATCCCCGGCTCCATCGTCAGGGCCACGTTCGCCTTCTCCGCCAGGTCGGCCAAGATCTGCGCCAAGGGGACGTTCGCATAACGAGCCGTCACCCGCCTCGAAAGCAGATTGGAGATCTGCGCCTGCGCCGTGCGAATGACGATGTGGTCGTCTTCCGGGAACCAACTCCAGCCCAGCGCCCCCGTCGCTGTCTCCAGCATTTCCGCGACCGTCCCGCGGCCGCTCCGCGCAATCTGATGGTCGAGCATCTTGGCGGCGTCGACCTTACTGGTGATGCGGAATTGTACTTTGTACGAAGCGAAATTCTCCGGGGTGTACTCCTGCTCCGCGCAGCGCTTCAAGAGCTTCAAATCGTCCCACGTCGCCCGGCGGTTGAGCCGCTTGATCGGGTCCGTCGGAACGACCACGATCCCTCCGTCGCGCGCTTCGTAGGTCATCCCCAGCGGTCCGAGGAGTTGCGGCAGGATTTCGCGGAGCGATGCGTTGGTCACGTTGACTTGCGATAGCTTGGTTTGCTTTCCCCAGGGAAGCAGTTCGATCGCGTGTTCGTCGAGGGTGATGGAAAGCCCGACCTGCTTGCCGATATCCGCCAGGGCGTCGGCGATCTCCGCATCGCTGATGGTGAGCTGTTCGACTTTTTGATCCAGCGCCGGCGGCGGCGGCGGGTTCGCCTCCGGCGTCGGCGGCTGAGGCTGGGCCATCACCGCGGTCGCCGCGACCAAGAAAACCATCAACGTCGTTTTCGTGAAGAGACTCATGCCACGTTCCTCGTGCCCATCGTTCATCCGTCCATCATTCGAGGAGGGCGGCGTCGGACCGTCCTGACCATCAGTATAGCACGACTTCGTCGACGCGCTCGCGGGTTCCGACTTGTGATGGACCGTTGGCGATCGCGGCGCCGTTCGTTTCGTCTTCGACCGGGCCTTTGTACGGCTTTTCCTCGAACGTGATTTTGACTTGACCCGTGGGCTCAGGCGTCTCGAACGAGACGACCACCATGGATTGGCTCGGCGTCGGGGGCGGGGGCGCCGTCGGGATCGCGGACCACGGCGACCAAATCGCAAGCACGATGACGGCGGCCGCCGCCAGCGGCGCGCCTACCGTCGCCATCCATTTTACCGTGCGCGACCACGAACGACGCGTCATCTGGGTTGCCACATTGCGTTGCGATGCGGCTTCGTTGCGCACGGCCGCGGAAATCCGCGCCTTCAGCCGCGGCCAATCCACTTCCGGCATCGGACCGAAGGCGTCCTGTACGAGATCGTCGACCGTCTTCGACGCCGACAGCCCGACCTCATCGCCGACGCTGCGGCTGATCCGCGCCGAGAGACCTTGCCAATTGATGTCGGAAGGCAGCGCCCGCCACCGGCGAAGAACCGCCTGAAGCCGTTCGTAGCCGCGAGCCAAGTCCGCGAACTCGGAAGACCCGGCCATGGCGCGGTCCAATTCGGCAAGCTGCTCGGGTGTCAAGACGCCGTCCGCCCGCTCGGTGAGAAGTCGCTCGAACTGTTCCCGGTCGATGCTCATTCTTCCAAGTATTCCGCTAACTTGTCCTTCAAGTTCTTTCGGGCCTGAAAGACGTTCCACTTGACCATCTCCACGCTGCATTCCATGATTTCCGCGACTTCCTTCTGAGGAAGCCCCTCGATCGCGAATAGGACCAGCGCCAATCGTTGTTGAGGGGGCAACGACTCCACGGCCGCCGTCACGGCCGCGCCGGTTTCCTGTCCGACCATCCGCTCCACCCCCCCCTCATGTTGATCCTTCGCGGCGATCCGCGAATCGTGCGGCCCGGTGCTATCCTCGTCCGCTGCGAGGGCCAACATCGGCCGCCGGCCCCGTCGATGGTTCAACGATAGGTTGCTGACGATTCGCATCAACCAGGCGCCGAACCGCTCACGCTCCTGCAACGTCCCCAGCGATCGAAAGCCCCGAAGAAAGGCCTCCTGGCATACGTCCTGGGCGTCCATCACGTTGCCCAGAAGCCGATACGAAACCGCCACGGCCCGACGCTGATACTTCTCGATCAGCCGGTCATAGGCCGTGGTGTCGCCGGCGAGCGTCCGCGCGACGGCCTCTGCGTCGGACCGCTGGGTCTCTGTGTCATCCATCCGGCAGGGCGCCGCGTTGTTCATCGGTTTAGACCAGTCCCAGGAGGCGGAGTTAGGGTCCGATATGCCAAAAAGATAGCCATTTATTGCCTGCTGCGTCGTAAGCCGCGATAGAACTGTAGTTTACAGACAATGAAGCGCGAAAACAATCTCAATTAGATTCCACAAAATAGGGTCAGGATCGGCCCATCAACCATCCCAACCGAAATTCTGCGCTGACGAGTTGCATCGAATCTTAACTCGATCTCTTGACATGCCGACGACACGCCAGAACCCCAGGTAGTGGACCAGGGGATCATCGATGGTTCTCTTGAAAGGGACATGTAAGATGGGCTTCAACACCAGCACAATTAGCAAGTCGAACTTCCGAGCCATGATCACTCGGAAGCAGGCTCAGTTCAAGCGGTTCCAGCGACGGTTCGCCGCCGCGAAGAACATGACCGAGAAGCGCTTCCTCAAGGCTGAGGGCGCTCGGATCTGCAAAGAACTGAATCAATTCTGCAAGCAGTGGAAGAACTGCGGTTTCGGCTCGTTCAAGTGGATCACCCGGAACTTCAAGATCAGCAGCATCGGCAGCATGACGACGACCCGCCGGGGCCGCAAGACGCACGCTCGCAAGAGCAGCATTCGACGCCATGCCAAGCGCAGCTACGCCCGACGCGGCGGCACTCGCAAGAATAGCCGGCGCTCCGGCTGGAACACGCGCTACAATCGCTCGAACAAGGCCCGCCGCAGCTACGTCGCCTGGTAAATTGGCGGACGGACCTAGAGTCCGCAGAGTCCAAGCGGCGCGAATCGCGCTCAGCAGGCGATGGACCTCGGACAAAAAACAAACCAGTGCCGCGCGTCTTCACGACACGCGGCACTGGTTTTTTTGTTCCCTGATTCTGACGATCGCAAACCGCGGCATCGCCCGGAGCGTGCCTGCCCGGTGCGCTACGGGATATAGCAGTTGCACCGCACCGTCGAACCGGCCGCTAGGTTCGCTGTGTTGACCTGGGACCCCATCGGCATTCCGTTGACAAAGACGTTACAACCGCTTTTCAGGGGGCAGGGACCGAGGCATTTGAGAATGTAATTGCCCTGCTGCGGGGCGGGCTGGATGTCGATTGGGCCGCATTGTTGCCCCGGAACGATGCAGGCACAGCGCTCAACGGTGATGCCGTTTCCCGGACCGTTGGTGATAACGATCATCGGCTGACACTCCGTGCTTGAAGGCGGCTGCGTTTGGCAATCCACCGGCTGGCGCGCCTGGCAGAGCTGGCTGCCCAGACTCGTCGCTAACGGACACACCGGCGGCGGGTTGTTGACGCATACGCAGCACACCGTTTGCGTGCCGTTTCCGTGGTCGACGACCGTACGAGTGCAGGTCTGTCCCGTAGGGCACGTACCCACGCAGCTTGCCGTGTAGGGCGGTGCCGACGAAATCTGAATGTGGCAGTCGTTCGGATTCATGCAATCGCATTCTTCGACCTGGATCACTTGCTGCGTCGCCGAGTCGACGAGTACGCATCGAGGCTGACAGACCTGGCCGGTGGGCGGAGTCGGACAGTGCGTCTGTCGGCAGGCGCCCGTCAAGGGATCGACGCCGCACTGATCAGGCGGCGGCTGGCAGGCGTTGGGAACGCCGTCACCATCCGTGTCCGTGCAATCCGTACCGGGACCCTTCGGAATGCCGTTGTAGATTTCCACGCAGCAAAGCGGATCAATTAAAAGACACGGCGCAACACCGGGTAGGTCGATGCAACAAGCCTGTGGCTGACCGCCGCACGTCGTCCCGGCCGGCATCACGTGACCGCCGAGTTTTTCGCAGCATCGCGGCACGAGCATCAGGCACCTTCCGTCTGGCAAACAGCACGCCTGGGAGTTCCCGCACGGGCCGTTCAAGGGGGCGCTGCCATCGGGGCACTGCGTCACACCGGGCGATAAATCGATGCAGGAACCATCGGACTGGCAGCACGATCGAGGCCGATCGTCGCAGCAGAGGCCGTCGACGGCCGTAATGCTCCCGGCGATGTCGAAGCCGGTCACGACGCCACCCGAATTAGTCACCACGACTTCGATGCAGTTTTCGCAGGCTTGGAACATCGCCTGGTTCGTGACGGCGATGTGCGTCGGCTGCGGGGTGTTGAAGGCAAAACTGTTGGGCGTCGCCCCGATGAAGTTGCCGTTCAGGTAAACCGACGCCAAGTCATCGGCCCGGAGATCGAGCACGAGCTGCGCGTTCTTGAACCGCGGATCGAGGCAGAAACAGTATTGATAATGATAAACCCCGTTCGGGCCGTATTGCGCGGCGCTGATCCACTGCGTGCCGGGGATCGTCAGCCACGCCGGATGCGGCGTGATGACCGTCGCCGGGCGCGGCGTAAAGCC
>CAYMXF010000024.1:0-10406 GCA_964393935.1 uncultured Planctomycetaceae bacterium | reverse complement strand
TTCGCTTGCGGGCAGCAAGGAACATTTCCGCATTTGGCCTTGGAGAGGACGAGCCCGACAAAGAGGCTGATGTCGGCGCTCGTGTAGGCGCCGTTGCCGTCGATATCGACGCAGGCGCAGTTGTCGATCGGCAGCGGCGCGCCCATGAAGCAGCGAACGAAGCCGGCGATATCCAGGCCATTCAGGACACCGTCGCCGTTGACGTCGCCCGGACATTCGCACGATGCCTGGACGCAGTCGCAACAGATCGTGATGGTCCCGTCGGCGTTTTGATAATAGTTACGAATACAGTTCTGGCCCGGTGGGCAAGTCCCCTGACAATCCGGCACCACGCCGATCGGTCCTGTTACGACGTGACACTCCTGACCGCCGCGACAATCACACTCCAGCACTGTCGTTTGACCCGTCGCCGGCGACCAGCGGACGCACCTTGGACGGCACGTCTCGATCGGTGGAGCGGGACACTGGAATTGCGTACAAGCCGTACCATCGGTAGTCGGCTCGCAGAACGGCGGATCCTGAACACATTCGCAGCAATATTCCGTCCCGGTCGGAGTCGGAGTCACTCGTTGAAAACAAGTGAAACCCGCCGGGCAGATGCCGACGCAGGTCGGGCCCGCGGCGTTGATCTCAATGTGACACAGGTTCGGATTGCGACATTGACAATCTTCGACCGTAGTGATGCCCTGCGGGTCCACCAGCACGCACGTGGGCAGACATCGATCGTTGGGGTTCGGGCACGTTACCGGCAGGCAGGACATCCCATTCGACGTCGGGCCGCACTGCTGGATCGACGGCCAGCACTCACAATGAATCTGGCTTCCGGGTTGAAGGGTGGTGACATCGATCGAGGTTTGGCCAGATGGGGTGCCGTTCACCCAAACCTGGCAGACGCTGCCCTGGGGAGGCACGGGGCAGAACCCCGAGCACGAAGCGATGTTGCCGGTGACCGTCACCGGGCCGCAGACGTTTTGATCGTAGCAGGTACAATCGACGGCGCGGACACCGCCCGGCACGAGGGGATCGTAAATCACGGTTCGGGGTTGACACTGTAAACCCGCCGCAGTCGTCTGGCACTGCTGCCCTTGAAGTGGGGCGCACAACTGGTTGCCCGGCGGAAGCGGGCAGACAAATCCCTGCCCAAGGGCCGGAATCGCGGTGCTACAAATCAACAACCCGATACACGCAACGCTGATTACGGCTCGCATGGTTATGCTCCTACCCCATAGAAACGGACACGGCGTTTTTAGTCTTCGCTTAGAACTCATGGAATATGCGGCGATGGTTTCCCTCACACGATCCACTCGCCATCGCCGCACGGTCAGGACCATCGAATCCTGGCATGGTCGAGGACCGAACACTTATTAACGTGTACGATACCCAATCTCGTTGGCGTAATCCAGAGTTTCGAGGTGCAATTTCTGTTGGTTGGCCCGTCCACATCGCCCTTGTGGAGCAACAAGAAATCTCTCATAACGATCTCTCGGGTAGGCAGTTAATAGGTTCCAGCGATCAAGCACTGACTCCTGGCCGTTTCCGTAAAATAGCCGTCGGCCCTGCTTGAAGGCCCGTCGGTCAGGTTCAAGAAGTCGCTTGTTCTGTTGGAATATCCGTCGCCATCGCTTGAACTCGCGATCGAAACTTATCACCGGACAGAGGCGCTACATTTTTCACCCGCCGAGCGAGCTACGTTTTTCAACTGACCGCCGGCCCCGCCCAGCGTTGCGTTTTCCAACCGCCGTTCACACGCGGAGGACGATGCGCTGCTTTCTCTGCGGCATCTGGCAAAGCTGGCGCTTTGTACTCCCCGAAAACTCGACCGTGACGGCCCGCTATTCGCCTGCCTCCTTCAGTCCCGCCTCGCGGAATCAATTGCGTATGGCGTCGTCTGCGGCGCTTGACGCGGGCGTGGCAAGTGCGATTCGCGATTGCCGCGTGAAACGCAGACCCAGAAGCATGAGAAACAAAGGGATCAAAAACTTGAGGTAACGCGCCGCGAAACCCGCGTACAGAAGCGTCTGGCCGCTCCAATGAAAGTAGGACCAGGGTGGTTCGGAGATAAAGTTCACCAGGTCGCGCCGTCCAAAGATGCGCCGAATCAGCTCCGGCTGCAGTCGGTCCTTGTAAAGGGAAAGGGGCCGATCGAGATTGTCCATTAACAACTCGACGCTATGCACATGTTGCGGATCGGGGCCGCCGATTACCTCCAGGTAGGGATCGTACATGTGCCAGTCGTTGTCGTACCAGGCCTCCATGACTACGTGGGAGGCCAGACCGACATGGCGGGCGCGAATGCCGGCCTGTTTCGCCAGTCGCACGAGCACGAATGACTGCGCCGCGCAGAAACCGGAATGGCCGTATTTGAGGACGTTGTCGGGGTTGAACATCATGCCGACAGCGGGGTATCTGTTGCCAAGCGCCTGGCGGGCCGTCCACTGGACCCAGTTGCTCCAGATGCTGTGCTGCGCGTTACCCCCCGTGAAGCGCCGGGCGACAAGATCGTAGAGGATGAACATCTGCTCTGCGGGAGGCAGCTGATGCAAAGCACTGCCCGCCTGCCGGTCGGCCTCGGCGTACAGGGCGTCCAGGCTCTTCGTTCGCTCGGTAAGCCCCAGGTCGAGGCGGTCATAACCGGCGGGCGGCACGCTCTTGTAGTAGCCCAGCGGCGTAAAGTGACCCAGCACGGCGATGAGTTCGAGCGCGCAGCCGACAAACAGGCAGCACAGACCGGTCCACCTTCTCCATCTACGCTGTGGAAGCCGACCGGCCGCCTTCCCAATGCTTCCGGTCATCACTTCGCTGGGTGCCGGGCGACAAGCGTCATCGAACATTCGGGCTCCTTGGGGCCAGCCTAGGGGGGCCGCGATCGGGCACGGTACTTTTCCCTACCAATCCAAGTGTACCTCAAATTTGGCGATCCGACAAGCCCGCTCCTTGTTCGTCGCTCACTCCGCGCGAGGCTGTTTACTCGCTTTCCGCGCGACGAAGAACCGGCTCGTGCCGTGCTCGTTACACAAGCACATTATTGGGCGTCTTACACATTCGCGTCACACTCGAGCGTGGACGAGCACACAGCCGAACTAAACCCCCGACGAACGGCTGATGCCGACTATCAGGGTAGTGAAGTATTCGCACCGAGTCCAGGTTCTCGCAATCGCCCGCCCGCCCCAAACCCACGCTCCCCGTCCTTCCACACGACTTCCCGTCCGCCGTTCGCCGCAGCGCGCCGACGCGCTCCGCGCTGGCCAAGATGCGCAGGGCTACGCCCGGCGCACTGGAAATGGTCTACGACAACTACAACGGGCTCGTGATCGGATTCGTCCCGAATCTTCGGCCATCGGATGCGATCTTCTCGATCGTGCTGCTTCCGCATTGGGTGAGTCTGTGCTTCCTGCAGGGCGCCGGTCTGCCGGACCCCAACAAGCGGCTGAAAGGCAGCGGAATCGTCGCTCGGCACATCGTCCTGGAGGATGCGAAGGATCTGGACGACCCGACCGTACGCAAGCTCATGAAGGCGGCCCTGGCTCGCGCAAAGGTGCCGCTCGACCCAAAACAACGCCGTCAACTCATCATCAAGTCGGTCTCGGCCAAGCAGCGCCCGCGACGGCCTTCAAAGAAAAAGAAGTGATCGGCGAACGGCGTACTGGACTTCGGCCGTCGCATCTGTCTTCATCTTCGTGCATCTGCGGATACGTGCTTAACCGCGAAGGAACTTTTCAAACTCCCGCCGAGCCTGTTCCAATTCCGCCTGCGGCCGTTCGCCCGTCGTCCGCGACAAAATGAGATCGCCGTCGAAGCCCGCCTCGGCCAGCGCGGCCAGGAATCTCGGCGTATCCAGATGGCCTTCGCCGTGCGCCGTCTCATGCCCCGACGCCTGCGAGGTCCCGCTCACGGCGTCGCGCGCTCGAACCAATCGCACGCGGCCCGGCAGCGTGTCGGCCAATTGGTGCGGGTCCTCGCCCTGCATGAGCATCGCGCCGCTGTCGCAGCACGCCGCCAAGTGCGGGCAGTTGATCTCCCCCAGAAGCCGGTTCAAATCGGCCGCGGTGACGCCCGCCGTCTCGATCGTCACAAAGACGCCCTTACGATCCGCGTCGTCCGCGAGGATCGTCAGTGTCTCCCGGTATCGGGCGGTCCGCTCGTCCGGCGACATTTCCCCCGGCGAGCCCAGCGTCGTCGAGACGATCGGCACGCGCAGCGCCGATGCCAGCTCCATGATTTTTCGCATCGTGTCCAGCCGCCGCTCGCCGGAATGGCGGTCGGTATAGCCCGCGCCGCCCGCCGGTCCGCGTAGGCTGGAGAGCCGCAAGCCCAGGTCGGACAGGTGTTTGACAAGATGCCGCTGTCCCGTGCGCGACAGTTCGCCGGGCGATACGGGACCACTCACGGCTGACACGTCGATGGCTCGAAAGCCCAGCGTCCGCGCCCGGTCCATCGCGGTCTTCGTTTCCAACCGCAGGTCTTCGAGGCACAGTGCTAGATCGGTGTTTTTCATCGATGCTATCTTACGTGAGAAAACAGGGCTGCAATCGTTTATAACTGTCGCGGCCGCGCGGAACAACCCGATGCGGCGGCGTTATGGGATCGCGACTTACGTAGCCTAAAGGAAACAGGACATGACGACCTATACAAAGACCGCGGTGGTGATCGTGGTGGTCTTCTCCGCCGCGGCACTTCTGGCCTGGGGTCAGTCGCCTCCGGCGGCGTCGAGCCATTCATTCAAGCCGGTTCAGCCGCTCAAGCGGCTCATGGAGGGGCAAGAGCAACTGATGGGGCGGATCAAGGACGCCATCCAGGACAAGACCTGGGACGAGGCGCAGACGTCGGCGTGGATCCTCGCGGAGATGGCCAACGTCAATCAGTATCAAAAGCCCGATCCGGAGTTTCAGGCGCTGGCCCTGAAAATGTCCGGTCAATGCGTCGAACTGGCGAAGGTTCTGAAGAAACGAGACCAGAAGGCGGCGATCGATCAATCGCAGTCCATCGGCCAGACCTGTAAGAACTGCCACGAGACGTTTCGGAAGAAAAGAGGCGGCGGCAAGAAGCGCGGGCCGGGGGCTTAGCGGTGCGACTTGGCTTCGTTCTGGCGGTGGACGAGTTGCTTGATCTCATCGTCGTTGACGGAAACGAACGTGCCCCCGCTCGACTTGGCGATCGGTGAGAGGTCTTGCTGGGCCGCGCCGCCCAAGGCGATTACATGGACCACGGCGCCGGTTTGCTGGGCCCCTTGCTTAAGGACCTCCATTTGCTTCGCATCGACCGGCTTGGAGAGGACCAGGAAGATCTGATCGGCATACCAGTTTGAAGCCACCGACAAGGCCTTGCCGAGGTCCGTACGGCCGCTCGCAAGCCGGCCGAGCAGCACTCCCTTGGCGCCTTCCAAGTCGGTCGACGGCTCGGCGGATTCGATGAAAGTCTTGCCGTCGTGGCTGACGGCCAGCATCACGCCGAATCGTCGCGTGCCCTTTTCAATGGCCTCGTTGACGGAGTTCGTCAAAGTCGCCACGTCATCGATATACGCCGCCATCGTGGCATCGCCGTCCACAAGGTAGCCGATGGTCTTGCCGGAAAGCGGAATTCCGAAATAGTGCGTAATCGGGTTCGCGGCAAGCAAGTTCGCCTTGGGATCATCGGAATCCGCGGCCCAGCTTCCGGCATTGCTGGTGGACGATTCCTCCTGCAGCACCGCGTTCGGCAAGCGATGAGACCATGACGAAATCCCGTAAAACAGCGAAACACCTGATACAAGTGCAAAGCTTACCACGACGGCACTGATGCGCGTCCTCGCGGAAAGGGCGGCCCACGAAAAACTTCTACCGGGCAAGACGCGGCCTGTGCGCGAGGCGGCAAGCCGAGGCGTGAGCATTTCTCCGGCAAAGGCCGGTCGTGTCGGTCTGGCAATGGAGGTGGATGCGGATTTGTGTGTAGCGATGGTAGACGGAACCGACATCAAGCTGCGGCAATACTGGCATCGGCAATGAGCGCCGATGAACGCTGGATCGAGATCGAGATCTCGTCCACAGCACCTGCATTTTACCCGAAGCGACATCGGGGTATCTCCCGACGAGAGTCGTCCACCCTGGACCTCATGCGACCACGACTACATTACACCACACCGCCTAAAGCAAGCCACGGCTAAAAGTCGCCGTATCGATGAGACTTGCACGATCCATGCCAAGAAAGGCGGCAGTCGCATCTAGATCATATCAGTCTACATGCCAAATATACATGAAAAACGGTCTCCTTGTCCAGAGGGTAGGTAGATTGATGTTAAAAAGATTGATATTTTTGGTCGCTGGGGGAAGGGGGGTCGAGGCGTAGATATTGGGGGTCCAATCCAGTGGTCGGTGGTAAATCACGGCATGAGCGGCAGTTATGCCTGCACGACTCTTGGCGACGTCGATCGCATCGGTAAGAGTACCAATCCGGTCGATCAGGCCCACTTCAAGAGCTTGCTGTGCACTATAAACGCGTCCATCTGCCAGCTTTACCACAGCGTCTCTGGTCAGCTTGGGACGCCCGGCGGCCACGACACTTACGAATTCTTGATAGAAATTGTCGACGAGACCTTGGAAGAGTTCCCGCTCATTCGCCTTCATGGGCCGCAGCGGCGAGCCGGCATCTTTGTACGGACCCGACGTGATGGCGTCGGCGCCGATGCCGAGCTTGTTCATCGTCTCCGTAAAGTTGACCATCTGCATGATCACGCCGATCGAGCCCGTCACCGTCGTTCGCTGTGCGATGATCTCGTCCGACGCGCACGCTAGGTAATACGCGCCGCTGGCTGCCACGTCCTGGAAGTAGGCCACGACCGGCTTGCCTGTTTTCTTCTTGAACGCCAGCACTTCCTGATACATCGAATCGCTGGCCGTGACCGATCCGCCCGGCGAATTGATCCGCAGGACGACGGCCTTCACCCGCCGGTCTTCCGCCGCGACCGTCAGCTTTTCCACCGAAAGCGATACCGGGTGCTCTCCTTCCGACAGCAGCGACGGCGTATGAGCATTCATGAGGATGCCTGAGATATCGATGATCGCGATGCGATCGCTGACCCAGCCGGGATGTCGATAGACGATTTCTTCCTGAAGCGTTTGATCCGCCGGGACCGGCGTGATCCTAAAGCCGCCGCCCGGCGCACAGCCGACGACCAAGAACATAGCGATGACAACAAGATTCGCTGGAGACTTAAACAGTGTTTTGGGCATCGTGAAACCTCCGTGTAAATGATCCATCACCGCAAAAGGTATCGCGTCTCGGCGTCATTGTCGATGAGATGTACCCGTAGGCCGACCATATTCCGAGTGATACCACTCGAAGGCCTCCCGAATACCATCCGCGAAGCCAATCTTCGGCTGCCAACCCAAGAGCTTCTGGGTATATGTGCAATCGATCCGCTGCGGCAGACCTGTCATGGCAATCACCGACCGCCTCATCACCGCGCTCGCCGGCCATTTATGGACGAGATGCTCCCCCATCCAGCCGGCCATGTAGGCGACGCCGTAGGGCACGCTCTTCTTCACCCGCGGCAATCCAAACCCATCGGCGATCGCGTCAAAATACTCCCGTTGCGTCACGCGCTCGTTCGGCCCGGCGATCAGCATCTTGCCGGCCGCCTCGGTGCACGTCCCTGCCAACGCGATCGCCTCGACCACGTCGCGTACGTCCACCATCGCCAGTTCGTTGCTTCCATCGCCGACAATCGCCATCATCCCCCGCGTGATCACCGGTTCTAAATACTCCTTCATAACGCGGTTCCGCGAACCGTAAAGGTATCCCAGGCGGATGATCACCCACTCCATCCGTTCCCCGCACTCCTCGCGGAGGATCCCCTCGGCGCGATACTTTGCACGGGCGTAGGTAAACCACTTCGGCGGCTCGGGCGATTCGGTGAACTCGTTGATGACGCCCGTCGCCAAAAGATCGGGGTGATATACGCCGCAAGAACTGACCTGCACGAACCGCCGGACGCCGGCCTGCCGTGCCCCCGCCACCATCCGCTGCGTCCCCGCGATGGTCGTACGATGAAACTCCTCCTCCTTCCCCATAAACTCGACGCGAGCCGCGCAGTGATAAACGACGGCGCAGTCCATACAGGCCGACGCGAGCGAAGCGACGTCGTCCAGATCACCAGTTGCGACCTCCGCGCCGAAGGCTTCGACGAAGTCGCGCCGGCTCCCCGCGCGGACCAGCGCGCGGACCTGATCGCCGCGCGCGATGAGCCGCTCGATCAGATGACTCCCCACGAACCCCGTCCCGCCGGTGACTAGTACACGCATAATGCCTCCGCTGCCGTAACACGAATGCGAAGGCGGGAGTGTAACCCCGATGCGGCCGTTGGGCCGAACAACCCTTAATAGAGTGGATTGATGACCATCCCGGTCGCCAGCTTGGGGAAGAAGTACGTCGATTTCTGAGGCATCAGCTCGCCGGCCGTACAGATTTCGCGGAGTTCGGCCATCCGCGTCGCCGGCATCAGCGCCGTGATCCCCAAATGTGTTCGGGCGTCGGTGATCGCCTCCTGCATAGTCTTGTGGTAGTGGATCGTCGGCGGCTTGCCGTCGTAAAAACGCGGACCGACGACTTCATCGACGATGTATCGATGGAAAACGGAATAGGGCGACTTTCGCCACGCGGGCTTGCGCTTCGGCTCCAACCTGACAAGCAAGTCCGCCTCCTTCGGCGACACCAGTGCATAGACTTCGCTCTTGGCGACGTACACCCCCATCGTCTGCGGACCGGCGGCGGACAGGAGCTTGGCCAATTCCTGGGCGGATTGCGGCCGCGTCACCGGCGACCATGTGAACGCCTCCGATAGGGCATCCCGCAGCATCGCCGCTGTCACCGTCGGCAGATCGACGAGCGTGCGGAAGTACGGCTGAATCGTCGCACCCGGGTCTTCCATCCCACAGAGCACGGCGAGGACGTAGTTGAGCGGGTCGGTCGGCGTCAGCTCGCCGGTTTCATCGATCTCGTGCTGCCGGTACATGAGCGCCGTCGAATAGCGATGATGCCCGTCGGCGATGAATACGGGGCTCTCCGCCAGCTTCGCCCGCACGGCCATGACCACGCGCGGGTCCGTCACCACCCATAGCTTATTTTGCACCTCGTCGAGCACGGCCGTTTGATCCGGCTCGCGCTGGATCGCCTCCTCAAACAAAGTCGCCGCTTCGTTCTTGCCGTCGGGGTACAGCCCGAAGATCGGGCTGAGGTTGCACCGCGTGGCGATCGTCAGCTTGAGCCGGTCCTCCTTCGGCCCGCCGAAGGTTTGCTCGTGCGCGAAGACGGAGCCGCTGCCAAACGGCTCCAGCCGCAGCCGCGCGAAGAACATCCTCCGCGTCAACGTCTTTCCGCCAAGGCGATACGTCTGGTGATAGACGTAGAGCGCCGGCGCGGCATCGCGGACCAGGCAGCGGATGTCGAGCCAACTGGTCATCTCGCCGGCCGCCCGCTGATAAACGGCGTCCGGGCCGGCGGACTTGGGCGGCACGAACGGCAGGTCGATCGCGACGATGTTGTGCTCGTCCTTGCGCAAGAGCGCGGCCTTTTCGGCCACGTCGAGGATGTCGTAGGGCGGAGCGACGAGATTGGAAAGCTCGCGCTCGCCGTAGCGAATCGCCGTAAACGGTTCGATCTGTGCCATGCCCTACATCGCCTCTCTCAAACCCCGCATCATCTCTTGATCCACAGTCCTATTGTTATCGGCGATCGTGTCCAGACAAGGCGCGACGTTACCGCCTTCGACTTTCGACGATGCCGATCATCGGCTATGGTTATGGCGGAAAGCCGCATCGCACCGTCGGGACGACCATGACCAGCGACTGGAACCAGCGAAAAGAACTCTGCGAGATGGCCCGACGGGTCTACGATCGCCGCCTCGTCGCCGGGACGGACGGCAACATCTCCGCCCGCGTACATGGCGACCAGATTCTCATCTCTCCCAGCGGCTCGTGCCTCGGAATGCTCGACCCCGGCGACTTCGTCTTGATCGACCACTCCGGCCGAGTCATCGTCGGTCGCGGCCGCCCATCCAGCGAGCGTTGGATGCACATCGCCGCCTACGCCGAACGGCCCGACATCATGGCGGCGATCCACGCCCACCCTCCGGCCACCATCGCCTTTACCGTCGCCGGTCTCTCCATGTCGCAATGCGCCCTGCCGGAGGTCATCCTCGCTTTCGGCCAAGTCCCGACCACGGCGTATGCCACGCCCGCCACCGAGGAAGGGGCCCTCGTCGTCCGCGACTTGATCAAGCGCTTCGACGCCCTCGTGCTCGACCGGCACGGTTCGATCACCGTCGGCAAGACGGTCCGTGACGCCTTCTTCAAGCTGGAAAAACTCGAACACGGCTGCAACGTCATGCTCATGGCCCACCAACTCGGTCAGACGCGCAATCTCCCGCCCGAGGA
>CAYMXF010000023.1:2427-21283 GCA_964393935.1 uncultured Planctomycetaceae bacterium | reverse complement strand
CCCGCCGAAGCCCGCCCCCTCATCCGCCAGTCCGCCATCATGGCCGCCGCCGTTGCCGACCCCCGCCTCAAAAAGCGCACGCTCACGAACCTCTACAACGAGCGCCCGACCTGGCTCCGCCTCGCCCACGATCGCCTCGACCGCGCCGTCCTCGCCGCCTACGCCGCGACCGATCCGCCCGGCGGTTGGGACGAAGCCTGGGCCGAAGTCTGGACCGAAACCGGAGCCGGTCAGCCGCTCGAGGGCGCCCACACCCTCGCCGCCCGCCGCGCCGAAACCGACCAGCGCGTCCTTGCGAATCTCCTCCGCCTCAATCTCGCCCGCGCCGCGGGGTCGTCGTCGGACAGTGATAATGAAGATCGTCCCGTTAATCCGCAGGCTCAATCAGCGAAGCATCGTCAACGCGGGGCGAGTTGACGCGACTCGAAACAGGATACGCCGACAGCTCCGCCGTTGGGTAGGGTTTACACAGACTCAGCGCGTTGGCAACCGATGTCGATTCGTCCAGCCACGCGGCCGTATCCCCCGGGCGCAGTATCACCGGCATCCGGTCGTGTATCGTGGCTAACAGCTCATTCGCGGATGTCGTGACGATCGTGAACGTCCGCAGCGTCTCGCCCGCCGGACTCGTCCATTGTTCCCATAGACCCGCAAAGGCGAACGGCGCTTTCGACGCGAGCATGATCCGCATGGGCGTTTTCTCGCGTCCGATCTTCCGCCATTCATAAAAGCCGTCCGCCAGAACAAGGCAGCGCCGCCGCTTCAGCGCCGCGCGGAAACTCGGCTTTTCGGCCAGGGTCTCCGCCCGTGCGTTAATCATCCGGTTGCCGATGGATTCGTCTTTCGCCCATGAGGGTATCAAGCCCCACCGTAGAAGCTGGATTCGACGGCGATCCTCATTCAAGACGACAGGGAGGAGCTGTGTCGGCGCGGCGTTGTATCGGGGCGGATGGAAGGGAGCCGTCCACTCCACGTCGAATTGCTCGGCGAAGGTCTTAGGATCAGCCGCAGCCGTGTAGCGTCCGCACACGCCGGAATTGTACCGACCATTGCCGATCCCGCTCTCATTACGATCTGGTGCGAGATTTTTTTCTCACAAGATTCTTTTGAGAAGCCTTTTCAAAGAAGCCCCTCAAAAAAAACCTCAAATTCCCACTTGACTCCCGCCAAATCAGCGCTATATATGTTCGGTAGAAGTTAGGTGCGAGCGTGGGGCCGGCCGTCTAACAAGGACTGACACCGCCAAAGGAGTATCCCCGCGCTCGCCACGAAGGATTCAAAAATGTCACCGAATTTCAACGCAAACGCCCGCCTGAATTCAACCCCCAATCCTGTTCATCTTGTAAATCCTGTCCGTTTTTCCGTTATTTTCCGCTATTTTCCACCTAAAAACTGAAGGTGCCAGTCATGTCGGAACCTCATCGCACCCACGAAAACAACAAATCCTCCCTCTTCGAAAAACTGCCCCCCGACCTCCGCCGCGCCGTCGACATCGCCATCATCGAACGCCACCCGCCCACCTTCCGCGCCGTCTGGATGGAACTCCAGCTCGGCCGGTTCGGCGTCAGTTTCACCGCCTTCTACCGTTACGCCCGTCGGCTCCGCGACCGCGTCAACCTCGCCGAAGCCGCCGGTCTCGCAGCCGAAAACGACCCCGGCATCGACGACGCCATCCAAAAGCTCGTCTCGCGCCAACTCCTCGAACTTCTCCTCAATACCCACGGTCCCGAGTCCACCAAGGAAATCACCGCGTTGATGTCCGCCCATCGCCAAGCCGCGAAAACCGACCTCCACGACCGCCGCCTTACCGAGCAGTCGCGCCTCGCCTGGGCCCGCCTCGAACATGACCGCGAACATTTGCGCCTCAAGTCGGAGTTCCTCCAGTCCGCCCGCGACGGCGTCCTCACGCTCTTGGACGAAGCCAATAAGCGCCGTTCCTCTGCGGTAAATCACGTCAATCCTGTAAATCCTGTCCACTTGGACGAAGCCAAAAAGCGCCGTCGGCCGACGCTCGACGACAATTCGCCGGACCTCGGCGCGACCGGCGACCAGCCGGATCACGATAGCGCCCCCCGAAACCTACCGGTCGTGTCGTCCCCATAGGGTCTTCTAACAGACACAGTGGTGTGGGCATCCCAGCCCGCCTTTTTTGATTTCCGCCGCCTTCAAACATCTCGGTGCAGTTTAGCGCGGCCAACGGGGTCGCCGCCCGGCGTTGGTAGAGTTTGTGCCACATCACACGTCGTAGGGGAACCCCTTCTGCGCGACATGTTCGCGTGATCCACAGCCTGTCGCCCTACGCCACGGCCCGGCATACTCTTGCTTCATGATCGAGCACGAGACGTCCATCCCCGGCGCGCCGATCGGCGCTTCCTCAACGGAGGCGTCGTCCCCATCGCTGAATACCGTGGGGCCGCCCTCGTCGAGGGTTCTTATCGTGCTGATCGTCTTGTTGGCCGCGGCGCTTCGGCTGCTGGGGCTGGATCACGTGCCGCCGACGATTTGCCAGGACGAGGCCGTCAATGCGTATGACGCCTACTGCATCGGCGCGACCGGCAAGGATCACTACGGAACGCCGTGGCCCGTTTTTTTTCGCTCCTTCGGTGATTACCACCCGGGCCCGCCGATCTATCTGCAAATTCCCTTCCAGATGCTATTGGGGATGAACATCTGGAGCACGCGACTGCCGGACGCGCTGTTCGGCATCGCCCACGTCTTTTTGGTGTACCTCCTGGTCCGGCGGTTCTATGGTGAGCGCGCGGGTTTATGGGCCGCGGGTCTGCTTGCCGTTTCACCGTGGCACATCCATCTCACCCGACTCGCCTTCGGGATCGGCATGTCCGTCTCGCTGACGACACTGGGCTTGTGGCTCATGAGCCGCCGGATGCGGGACGATTCCGACCCAGCGGCTTCGCGCGTGGGATCCTCGGCGATGGCGGAGCTTGCGGGAGCAGGCTTCGCCCTGGGCGTGGCGTTATGGAGCTATCACGCCATGCGAATCGTCGTGCCGGCCCTGCTGATGGGCGGCGCCGTGTTGGGCCTTCGCCGGCTTCGGGCATTTGCGCGAAGACCCGGCGGCCGGCCGGCTTTCATGGCACTGATCGGCGGATTCGCGCTCGGAACGGCGCCGTTTATTTTTGCCTGGATCAAGACCCCTGAGCAGGCGTGGGCTCGGGCCTCGTCACGATTATTGCTGCAGCACACCACGGGCCTGCTCGAAGCCGCAAAAGAAATGCTCAGCAATTATTGCATGCACTTTACACCGTCGTTCTTATTTATAGAAGGCGACCTTTCTGTGGTCCAGTCTATCCCGGGCTACGGGCAACTCCATCACGTTTATGCATTGTTGCTGATCCTTGGTCTGTATCGCATCATCCGCCGGTGGCGAAGCGAGCGGTTCGGCCTCTTTCTTCTTTTTTGGATCCTGGTGGCGCCAATCCCCGCTTCGTTGACGACGCTCGATTTGCCATCCGGCCATTGCCTACGGGCGTCCGGGGTTCTGCCCGCGTACGACATCCTCGCCGCGCTCGGCATCGACCTGATGTTGGTAGGTGCTCGGCATCGCTTCAGAGCCGCCTACCGATGGATCGTCGCGGTGACGATCATTGCGATCGGTCTGAACGCCGCTTATTTCGAGTATCAGTTCTTCGTTCGCTACCCTCGAACGGCGGCACGCGCACTGATGTCGGAGTGGAAGGACGTTTTCGAAGAAACCGCGAAGAGACAGGCCGACTACGATGCGGTGATGATCACCTCTCGCGGCTGCGGACACGTCGGGATTCTCTATCTGTATTGGAGCAAGATGGATCCCGAAGCCTATTCTCGAGCCAGCTTGGTCTACTGGCGAGACTCCGAGGCCGACCACCTGGCGCGGTGCGGATCGTACTTCTTTGCGAGAAGCGACATGATGGGTCAGGTGCTCCAATTGCTTCGGCCGGGCGCTCGGCTCTTGGTCGCGGAGCGGGCCGGCATCCCCGTGGGGGGCAAGAAACTTGCGGAGTATTTCGGCATCGATGGCAAGCTCTCCGTGATTCTTTATGAAGTGCGGAATCCCGACTAACGCCGTCATCACATGAGTGGCTTCGCACGTCATGTTGCCGGATTTCGCACCCGCCGGTATAGTGTCTAGCCCTTTGATACTCCCAGGGTTTTTTATCCTTGATTATTGCCGAACCAACCCCATTACGCCGTCTTGTCGCGCCGACGCTGAGAATCACGCCGTCACTCGGCGATAATCGTCCTCACACCATCGGCCGCGCGCTGTTGATCGTCTTGATGACGCTGGCCGCGCACGGCCTGGCCCTCTTCGACGGCGTCGTGCTCGACGACTATTGGCATCAAAAGGGCCTCCGCGAGTACGGCTGGTCCTTTTCCGAATTGCTCCGCACGCTCAACATCTCCCCGTCGGATTTCCTCGAAACCTGGTGGCAACAAAAAGAGGTTTGCTGGCACTACTTTCGGCCCTTCTTCATCGTCTGCATGAAGTTCGTCTATACCGTGCTCGGCGATAACAGCTCCGTCGCCTTGCACGTCTTCAGCCTCCTGCTGCACATGGCCTCCGGCCTGATGGTCTGGCGGCTCTGCCGGCGGCTGACGCGAAACGAGCCGTGGAGCCTGATCGGCGGCCTGCTTTTCGTGATCTATCCGCATTCGGTCATCTCCGTCGCCTGGCCGTCGTCGCAGAATTGCGTCCTTCAGACGACGCTCTTGCTTGCGACGATCCTCTGCTACCTCCGTGCGTCGAATCACGACGTCGGTCTTCGAGCCGAGCCCCGCCATCATAGCGATGACGCCGCCGCTCCACCGCCGTTATCCAAACGGCCGTTGGTCCTCGCGGCGATCTTCTGGCTCCTGGCCATCTTCACGCGCGAGAACGCCGTCCTCCTCCCGGTCATCCTCGCGTCATTCGAGATCGCCTTCGGCTCCGGGCGTCGGCTGTGGGCGCGGCGCGGCGTTTATCTGATCGCCGGATTCATCGCCGTCGCGTTCATCGTCTGGCGCGAATGGATGCATATCCACCCGCTTCCCGATGTCTACTGCCGTCGGCCCGACGGAGACTACCTTGAATACGCCGCTTGGCTGGCGGCCAAGTTTCTGCACTACGTTTGCGTCTCGATCTGGCCGGCCCCGATGACCATCGGTCCCACCGGCCGCTTCAATCCCTGGACCGAGGCCCCTGGCGATTGCTTGCTCATGCTCGCGATCGTCGGCGGGATCGGCGCGGTCTACACGCTCGTCACGCGCCTCGTTCGCGGCTGGTGGATCTGGCCGCTTTGGATCGGCCTTTCGATATTGCCGGTCACTGCTGTCATCGCCACGCCGCACTCCGGCTACATGTGCGGAGTCGGATTTGCCATCGGAATCGCCTTGGCCGGCGCGTGCCTGCGCAACATCCCCCAAAAATGGCTCGTTCGCACGGGTGGCGCGGTGATTGCTCTCCTCATCCTCGGCGCGGCCTTCATGATGCCGGTCAACCGCCTGCAATGGATCGCCACTTATTCCGCTGAACGTTATTTGCCGAGTTGGGTGATGGTGTCGCCCCCTCCGCCCGAGGCCCGCGACGTGTTCTTCATCAACATGCCGTTCGCCAATATCTACTGCAAGCCGAACCTAGTCGCACGCCTCAGTCCGTCATTTGAACAGACGACGGTCCACGTGCTCACCTTTTCGCCGCAGGTCGTCGCGATGGACCGGCGGATTTCGCTGAACAAAAAGGTCGCCGAAACCAGTCTCCGGACCGTCGTCGAGCAAATAGACGATCGCAGCTTCACCGTTGCCGTCGAGGGTCAAGCGTATTTCTCTCGCTTGCTCGGTCGATTTCTTCTCGAAGCGTTTCGCGGCAAGGAGACCTTCGCGGCCGGGCAGAAGATCGCCGCGAAGGCGTTCAACGTCAAGATTCTCGAAGCCGACGACCATGGCGTCTGGAAGTTGATGTTTACGTTTCCCAAGCCGCTCAATGACCCGGGATACTACTTCTATCTGACCAGCGCGGATTGCGGCGCCGCGCGGCTTCGTTTCCAAACCGACTCATTATTCGATCGAATCATCATGCATCCGATAGATCACCTCCCGGACTCCGGCGAACTTAACACGGCCGCCGCGCTATTGGACGGCGGTCACGCGATGGCGGCCGAATTGCTTATCGTCGCTGTTTTTTCAAAGCAAACCGAGACGGCTAATCAAGCATCGAAGTCGCTGCGTCCGGTTTTTGAATACATGGCCCGCGCGACTGGTTCGCCGGTCCAGTCTATACTTGATCGTTCTGAAATTTCCCGCGAAGATTGGGTCCGGCTGGCCAAGTGGTGGCGGGCGAGTATCGACGATCGGCAGCTTTCGGAACTCTGGCTGCACCGCCACGACTTCGACGACCTCGTCTGGCTGCGTTCCGAAATAGATTGGGATCGCTACCTCGCAAGCTTCGTTTTCAAGACAGATCTTTACCTGTCCGGCTCGCCCTATGCCGGCCCACGAACACGCCGATGATAAAAACCAATCTCCGCACCTTAGTCCTCGTTCTTCTGTCGGGTAGCAGCCTGTTTATCATGACCAGCTGCTTCTCAGAGCAATCGTTTCCATTACGAAGCGGCGATTACGTTCGGCTCCAGACCGTCAATGCCGGCCGCGATACACCGTCGTCCACGCGTATTTGGCTTCGCGAGGCCCATCAGCGCTTGAAATCGCTGTTGCCATCGGGTGAGCCACCGGCCTTGCTAACGGAAGACCTGCTCGATTCGAAGGGTCGGCCGATAGACGTGCTTGCTCACTTCCACGTCAAACGAGAATCGCTCGAAACCCTTGGGGGTAATTGCCAGGGCCTCATGCACAGCGCCCAGCTCACCGGCAGCGACTTTTCCAAAGATCGCCTCGCGCCGACATGGCCGGGCTACGAGGACCTGTGGATTCCCGTCAAGCCGTCCCTTTCTCTGCACGGCTATCTCGGTTACGCAGCAATGGGCGGCGTACCGGTGGATGCCGATTGCGTCGTTCTCTTGCCAGGGGGCTTTGGGCACAACGACATCAAACGGACGCGCGATCTGGCCGACGCTCTTCGCTTTGCCGGTCTGCACGTCTTGGCCATCGAGCTACGCGGCCACGGCCGGACTGAATTGAAATATCCCGACGTCTTCTACAACTTCGGCGTGAGCGAAACCGACGATCTTCTGGTCGTATCGGAGTGGCTCCAAGCTCAGCCGCATATCCGCCGCACGGGCATGGTCGGCTTCTGTTGGGGCGCCAATCAGGCGCTCCTGGCCGCGTGGTACGAAAACCGCGGCGGCAGCCACCCCGGCATCGGCCCCCATCTCGCGCCGCATCTACGGCCGGTGTCATCGCAGCGGCACTTTGAAGCCGGCGTCATCGCCTTCTCGCCCGTCCTTCGCTTCGAGGAAATCCTCGACCAACTCGACATCGAACGATCGCCGCTCGTCAACCCCGTCCTGTCGAGCCTGCAAGTCACCGTGAAAAGCCGTCTTCAAATGAAGGCCCACGACAAACTTCCGGAATTTGACCCTCGCTTTGGCCCCGGTAGTCTGCGAAAGGTCATCGATTACGAATTCGCCAGGTCGGAATTGTCTTATCCCGACAGCCCCCAGGACGCCTTTCGGCTCTTCCGGTTCCTTCCGTACAAAGGGATGCCCGACGACGACAAGCTCGCCGGCGCACGGATTCCAGTGCTCATTGTGCAAGCCGCCAATGACCCCCTTGCTTGTGCGCAGGACGTGGCCGACCTGATGGCCAAGACGCCCAATCCGAATGTCGCGGCGGTCGTCCTGCCCGGCGGCGGCCACGTCGGCTTCGCCGCCTATGACCGGGCCTATTACTTCAGCCTGATCCTCAACTTCTTCCATCGACATCCCGACCCAGGTCCGGTGGCATTACACTAGCGTTCGATGCGCACGGATTGCAAACAATATCTCAACGCCGCCGACCGCCTGATGCTCGTCGCCCACGAAGGGATGCAGGGCATCGGACATCCCGGCTTCATCTGCCAAACCCACGTCCGGCTCAAGGGGCGAGTCGATGTTGCCAAGTTACGTGGCGCTTTCGAAGAGTTGACTCGTCGATATCCCGTCATGACCGCACGGCTCAAGCGGGATGATCACGGCATGCCGTATTGGGAGGGCACCGATGAGCCTTCCGTCTTGCATGAAATACAAGTCGGCTCGGGCGACAACGTGACGGACTGGAAAGTCGGGGAGCGTCTTTTTGACAAGCCGCTCGATTTGGGACGCGAAACGCCGATCTCCTTTCATCTACTGCATGGGCCAGACGGCAGAGACACTCTGATCCTTCGCTTCACTCACGTCCTCATGGACGGGAAGGCTCCCGAGTGGGCGCTCCAGTTGATCGACGACTGTTTCGAAGCACGTGCCGAGGGGCCGTCCGTCGCGCACAGTGGGGTTGAGGGCCAGGCATCCGACGACGAGATGGAAGCACACTTGAAACGCTTCGATCGGATGCAGCGGCTGCGAAGCGCCCTCCGCGTCATCGGCAGCCAGATTCGCTTGCCGGTGACGTCGGTCACGATGGCTCCTCCGGATCAGAAGGGCTGGTTGGTCGGTCCGGTCGGCCTCATGGCCCGCACGTTGGACGAACCGGTCGCTGCTGCCGTGACCCACCGGGTGAAACGAGTCTGCGGCTTTCCCAATCTTGCGCCCGCGGTCCTGGCCAGTACGTTTCGCGCGATCAGTCGCTGCACTCCACACCGCACGACGGGGCAAACGTGGTATCAGACCGATTGCCCGCTGAATCTCCGCCCGCCGGGCGTTCGCGAGCCGGTCTTTCGGAACTTCATGACGTTTATCCAGTTGAGCCTACGACAAGATGAACTGGCGGACCGCGATGAGGCGACGCGGCTACTGAGCGCACAAATGCGCGATCAGATCCGTCGCGGGATCGACCTGGGCAATTTGCAGATGATGGCGGTGATGAGCCGCTTCGCGCCGCTGCTCCGCTCGCACTTGATCGCCCGAATGAAGCGCCAACCCGTCACGCTCGGCTTCGGCTATCTCGGTCCGGTCGCGCAAGAGTTGTCGCGGTTCTGTCGCCGGGACGTCGAGAATGTTTATACGTTCAACGCATCGCTGTCGCCGCCCGGCGTGACGCTACAGGCCAACCAGTTCGCCGGGCGGATCAATCTGCTACTGACATTCATCACGTCTGCTGTGCCCGAAGCGTTGGCGAACCGGCTGCTCGACGAGATCATCGCCGATCTCTGCGAATAGGCGCGCTGGAAGGTCACTTTGATGGCGACGTCGTCGTGGACGAATCGCGCGGCGTGTAGACGGGCATGATCTCGTCGGTCGCGACGACTTCGACGTGGGCATTGGCGTGTTGTCCGGACTTTTCATAGGTGATCGGTTTGACGCGGTCGTTCTCGCCGCAGGCGACGATCCGAAGTTGCCGCCAATCGATGCCCTGCTCGGACAGGAGGCGGGAGACCGCGAGCGCGCGGTCGAAGGAAAGGCGCATCCCTTTGTCGTCGCGTTTGAAGGCCTCTTCCGCGCTGGTATGACCGCGAACGTCGATGACGAGCCGCTTGCCGCGAAACTCGGCGGCTAGTTTCATCGCCGCCCGCCGGGCCGCGGATGTCAACTCCGCGGAATCCGATTCGAACGGGAGGTTGCCGCCCATCTCATGGCGATCGCCGGGTCGAACGGACTGCACGTCGTGCTCGGTCCCTTCGGCGTTGGGGTTTTCGGCTAGGCCCTCCAGTCGTCGCTGGCGGATGCGGCCGATCAGCGGCAAGTCTTTGGGGTTTGTCGAGTTGAGGTCGACGGGATTGTTGAAGGCGTCGCGCATCGCGATGGCCAGGTCGAGCGCGGCGGCCGAGGGGGCCCCGGCGTTGTTCGCGGCGGCCGCCGATGAGGCCGCGGGCTTCATGTTGATCGCCAGGAGGATCACGAAGAAACCCATCATGAGGGTCACGTTATCGGCGAAGGAGATCAGCCACTCCGGCGCGCCTTCGTGTGCTTCTTCGTGACCGCCGCCGTGGGGCGGGCCATGGCCGTGCGTGCCGTGGGGCTTTTGTTCCTTGTCGTGTTCTTTGTCGGCCACGATGTGCCCCTCACAGCGTAATCGCAACAACGTCTTCGTCGGCGGGTGGAACCCTCTTTACGCGGCGGCCTTCAATCGTTGGCGGCTGGCGAGCGGGATGAAGGCTAGCATCTTATCCACGGTGATACGGGGGTTGTCGCCGGACTGAATCGAGAGGATGCCCTGAAGGATCATCTCGCGGTTGAGCATCTCCTCAGACGAGCGAAGCGAGAGCTTATCGCCGATCGGACCGGCGATGGCGTTGGCCAAGATGCAGCCGTACATGGTGGCGACGACGGCGACGGCGAGCATGTGCCCCATGGCGCCGACGTCGCCGCCGAGCTGGCCGAACATGCCGATCTGGCCGACGAGCGTGCCGACCAGGCCATAGCCGGGTCCGTAGAGCTTGATGAGGTCGAAGAACTTTTTGCCGGCCTTGTGGCGGTCCTGCATGGCCAGGATCTCCATTCGGAGCGTAGTATCGACGTTGGCGGCCTCGACGCCGTCGATGGCCATGCGCAGGCCAGAGGCGAGGAACGGATCGGTGTCCTTGATCCCGTCGTACTCGGACTCGAGCGAGAGGATGCCTTCGCGGCGGGCCTTGTCGGCGAGGTTGGTGAGCAGCTTGATGGTGTCGGTGGAGTTTCGGCCCTTGTTGAACATGAATCGTTTGAGGTAGCCGGGGACGCACTTGAGCTTGTCCATGGGCATGGCCATGAAGGTGACGCTGATGCTTCCGCCGAAGACCATGAGGAAGCCTTCGGAGGAGTAGAACATGCCCCAGTGGCCGTGCGAGGCCTCGAAGCCGACCCAGCCGATGGCGCCGATGCCGAGCAGGACGCCGATAAGACTTGCAATATCCACGGTGCTTTCCGCCTCCGACTTCCAGCGCCCCTGCTCCCCAACCGGCAAGGGTTCGCCCTCGCTATTTCGGCCCTCGCGCGGGGTCGCTTAAGCAATGGGCGTGCGCGGCGGTGGATATGTTGCCGGCCGATAACGCTTCTTCCGAAAAGTCAAATCGCCGAAACACCAAAAAACCAAAACAGGGACGGAATGGCTGACAAGAACGGGAACCCTGAAAAAAACTTCTATGAGGACACCCGGGCCGTCCGGTCTTGCCGAGCCGCGCCGGCGCAAGCCCGCGGTCGGGTGGCACCGTCTGGCCGCAGCCAGGTCGCCACGGCGACTCGACTGGGCGGGCCGTGGTCCGCGTTCCCAACACGGCCTGCCCGCTTCGCGGTCAGACCGTGCCACCCTAGAATCGTCCCCTCACCCCTCGCCCTCCTCCAACTCCTCCATCGTGCGCGGCCAATCCCCCTTGAGCAGCCGCGAAAGCGATCGGTCGGCCAGCAGGCGACCGTCGGTCTGACACTTCGCGCAGTAGTTCGTCTCGTTGTCGGCGTAACGGATGCGCTGCACCTTCGTCCCGCACGCCGGACAGGGCTTGCCGAAGCGACCGTGCACCGCGAAGTCGGGGCGGAACGCCGTGATGTCGCCGGGACCGGGGAAGCGGTCGGCGAACTGTTCCAAGAGCGCGGCCGTCCAGCGGCGGAGCGTCGCCTGCGTCGCCGCGTGCAGCCGCGCGATCTCTTCATCCGTCAATTTGCTCGTCAGCTTGATCGGCGAGAGCCGCGCGGCGTGAAAAATCTCATCGGAATAGGCGTTGCCGATGCCGGAAAAGTTTCGCGGGTCGGTCATCGCCCGCTTGAGCGTGTGGTTCTCGCGCGTGAGCGCGCCGCGAAAGGCGGCAAGGTCGGCTTCCAGCGGTTCGATCCCGCCGGAATCGTACGCGGAAAGAGCCCTTTCGCCGCGAACCAGATGAATTGAGGCCCGTTTCTTCGTGCCGGCCTCGGTCAGTTGCAACGTGCCGTTCGGAAAGCTCATCGCCGCCAGCGCGATCTTGCCCGGCGGCTTCGCGCCCGACGCGGCCCAACGAAGCCGCCCGGCAATCATGAGATGCACGATCAGAAAGAGATCGCCGTCCAGCGCGAAGACGAGCCGCTTGCCAAGCCGGCGGACGTCGCGGACGAGCTTGCCCTCGGCATCCTCGATCGGCGGTTCAAAGGTCCGCAGGACGAAGGGACTGATGATGCGGATGCGTTCGAGCGGTTGACCGACCACGCGCCGGCGCAGGCCCTCACGATAGACCTCGATGTCCGGCAGCTCGGGCATGGGTGTGATTGTGGCCGCGAGTCGGGAAAAAACCATGCCGTGGCGTTCAACCCCACCCCCGTCAGGCTCCCTACTCGGTCGCCTTCCGCCCCTTCGCAAGGGGAGGGAGAAAACGCTATCTCGGGCCCTGCATGTACTCGTGAAGGTAGCGGATGGTCTCTTCCGACTCTCGAAGTTCCTGCGCGAGGATGTCGCCGCTGGAGACCATGCCAACGAGCTTGCCGCCCTCGACGACCGGCAAGTGACGCAGCTTGTGCCGCGTCATCACCGAGCGGCAGGCGTCGATCGTCGTGTTTTCCACGCAGAAGGCGACCTTCTCCGTCATGACTTCGTGGACCTTCGTCTTTTTTGGATCGCGCTCGGAGGCGACGACGCGGTTCATCACGTCGCGTTCGGTAAACATGCCGGCGATGTGGTCATCCTGCATGACGACGACGGCGCCGATCCGCCGCTCGTTCATCAGTTGGACGGCGTCGAAGACGGTGGCTTCTTTCTCGACCGTGGCCACGTCGCGGCCCTTCTTATTCAGCAGATCGCGTACCAGCGACATGACTCACCTCGCCTTCGACCGGCCCGATGCACACCAGATTATATCGTCGCGGCCGAGATTGCCAGAGGCAACCTCGCCGGGCGATTACGGCTCCTCAGGCGTGAACGCCGGGCCGTGGGTGCCGGCGCTGTCGATGCCGGGCCTCGTTGTCACGGGCAAACTGATGCGAATCAGCGTCCCTTCGCCGGGCACGGACGTCACTTCGATGCGGCCGGCGTGCTCGTCGACGATCTTCTTGGCGACGGCGAGCCCCAGGCCGGTGCCGCCGTGGCCCTTGGTGGAATAGAAGGCGTCGAAGATGTGTTTCCGCACCTCCTCGGGGATGCCGGGCCCGTTATCGCCGACCGTCAGAACCACCCACTCTCCGCTCGGGTCGAGCGCCGTCTTGATCTTGACCACACCGGTCGTCTTGGGAACGGCGTCGATCGCGTTGGCGACGATATTCAGGGCGACCTGGTGGATGCCGTCTTCATCCATCAAGACAGCGGGGATCATCTCGCTGAGTTCGCCCCTGACGAGGACGGCCTTGTCTTCCGCGCGACGTTGGACGAGTTTCAAAACGTCCTCGACCACGGCGTTGAGCTGGACCGGCGCAAGGCGCGGCGTGCGCTGCTTGGCAAAGGCGAGCATGTTTGTCGTGAGCGAATAAATCTTGTCCAGATTGCGCTGGAAGACCTGCCAGCCCTGATCGACGGTGGGCAGCGCCTGCTGGCGGAGGCCCATCTCGATGATGTCACTGCCGCCGCTCATGCCTTGGAGGATGTTTTTGATGTAGTGCGAGAGCGCCGCGACGGTCTCGCCGGTAGCGGCGAGGCGTTCCGTGCGCATGCGTTCGTTGACGAGACGAACGTCTTCGAGGGCCAGACCGGCCATCTGGCCGATGGCCGCGACGAGGCGTAATTGCTCTTCGGTGTGAATGTGCCGGACCATTTCGCAATCAATGTAAAGGACGCCGAGGACCTGCTCTCGGGCGACGAGCGGGACGCAAATGACCGAGCGAAGGCCGATGTTCTGCGACGCGCTCGCACGATCCACGCCGGTAAAGCGGGCGTCGCTCATGGCGTTGGAGGCCAGGATGCCTTCTTTGCGCTCGATGACGTGATCGAGAATGGCTTTATTTGCGCGAATCTTGTCCTGCGAGTCGTCGCGCTGGCGGACGACCTCGGTCTCGAACTTGCCGGACTGGATGTCTTTGATCAAAACAAAGCCGCGGTCGGCGGGCACTTCCTCGAAGAGAATGTGCAGAACGCGCTCGGCAAGCTGCTGCGGCGTCACGACGGCCGATACGGCGTCGAGCAGGGCGGACATGACTCGCCAGGAACGGACCGCTTCGGCCGCGGCGGGCGAGGCGAGGATCATGCTGTCTTCGCTGCCGGCTACGGAGCCAATGATCGAAGCGTCGCCGCGGTCGCCGCCCGCTTCGAGGTCCACCAGATCGGCGACGATCGGGGCCGCAAACTTGTTGGCGTCGAGGACGGCGTCTTCGCTGCCGTCCCAGACCATGATCGTGCCGCCCATGCGGATCTGATCGCCGTGCCGAAGACGGGTGGCGCGTTCGAGCCGCTGGGAGTTGAGGTACGTTCCGTTGGCGCTGCGCTGGTCTTCGAGCGACCAACCGCGACCCGACGGACGAATCTCGGCATGTCGCCGCGAGACGGTATAGTCCGTCAGCGCGAGCTGCTCGCTGGCGCGGCCCAATACGATCGGTTCGCCGTCGGTGGTCTTGAATCGCAGCCCTTTATCCGGGCCTTGAATGACAAGAAGGCTGGGCAAGAGGGTCCTCTCCCGTAGTGAAGGTCCGCGAACCGAACGCTCAACAGCGCGTCCGGAGCCATCGGTTTGGCGACGGCCGAACTGAAATGTCGGCGGCCAAGATTGCCCCGTGAGACCTGCCGTGCGTGGGGCTCGATCGGTGCGACTCCACGAAAAAGTCTAGTCCCGAGTGAGAGGAGCGTCAAACGGGCGAGGCCGTTTCCACGGTTGCGAGCGTGCTACGACGGCTCTACGATCACGGACCTGATCGGATCGCGGCTTATCGGCCCGATCTTATAATAGTCCAAAGTCTCCCACGGATACGCGCCGAGCCCATACGCATGTCCCGGATTACTGACTCAGAACGCAAGCGGTTGCACCAGGCGATTCAAGAGCACGACTTTTTGCATCGCCTTCTGCGGCGGATCGAGCGGCTTCACCGCGTCGTGTTTCATACGCAGACCAAGCAATTGGACTGGCAGTTCATCCGCGCGTCGGCGGAGGAGATCGTGATGGCGGACATCGTCAACCGCCACGGGGGCAACATCGACAGCGTCTATTTCGCGCTTCGCAAGGCCGAGGATTCCGGCCGTTCGTGGGAACACGCCATCAACGAGTACGCGACCTATGCCCACAACTACTACACGACGCCGCTCGGGGTCGTGATGCGCCGCGACCTCTTCGGCGCCGACTGCCATTTCGTGACGCCCGCGGCGGGCAAGTTGGCGGGCGTCCAACGGGACGCTGTTACTTGAGAAACGGCCCGAAGGCGTGGTGAAAGCCTTCGAGCATCTGCCGCGCCTTTTTGCGGACGGCGGGGTCGGCTAACTCCTTCAGATCGGTGATCTCAAACGCCGTCGCGAAATAGAAGTACTTCATCTCCTCGCGATAGTGCTCCACCGTGGGCTCAAGCCAATTCAGACCCGCCTCGTGAAAACCCATCTCCACGAATTCGCTCATCGTGTCGCCGGACTCTTCGATTTTTCCCTCGAAATCCTCGCTCTTCCAGCGATCGTCCGTGAGGATACCCACGCGGATTTGCGGGATGAGCGGGCGGACCGAAATCTCGAACAAAATGTGGTCGTTGACGGATGACTGCCAGCGTGTCGCCAGCGTCGAGCCATCCTCCCGATCGTGCCGGTGCGAACCTGTGAATCGAGGATCGCCCTTAAACGCGTCCTCAAAGGTGGCGCGAAAGAGGTCAACCTGATCACGCTGTACAGCCGTCACCGCCATCGTCGCACCTTTGTTTCATCCCGGCGAGCGGACCCGGATGGAGGATCGCGCCCCGAGCCAGACGAGAATCTGCCGCCGCAGCAAGGTCAGCGGCCGGAACACCAAACGATGCCATCTTATCCAAAACGGCGGGTGTGCGAAACGCTCGGCCTCGGCGCCGGTAAGTTGGTCGGGCCGCATCCGCCGCCAGTGCTTGTATAGGTGGTAGCGATCCGAGCTTTGCAGCATGTCTCGGATCGTGCGAAAGAAAATCGTTCGCCCCCCACGGTTGGGCGGGAGGTGCCAGGAAATTTGAAAATCGATCAGATAGGGCCGACCGTCTTCTCCGAGCAGGACGTTTTCACGTTTCTCAAGGTCCACGTAGGCCGCTTCTCGGCGGTGCAACTCGTCGAGCAGTGCCGAGAGCCGGGAAAAGAAATCGTCCGGCAGGACGTCGTCCTTTGCCAGCGGGTGGCCCTCGATATATTCGTGTGCGAAACCGGTCAGACCAAACCGGCCTGTGAACCTAGGCACACCCGGGATACCCTGGGCAAGATGATACAGACGTGTCTCATGTTCTGTTAGTACCCTTCCTATCCAACTTAGAGGAATGCCAAAAATGGGCACCATGCGCCCGATCTTAAGAACGATTTTCCCGTCGTCTCCTTCATAAAGCCCGGTAGCAGCGAAGAAATCGTGTTTGAAGGTACGCCGATGTAGGTATTTTTGCCCGGATATCGTGATGGATTCCGGCAAATCGGCCCCACCGAGGGCCAAGAGCCAGGGGCGGATGGATGAATTCTTGTTAATGTTGCTCACGATACCCATGTTGGATAAATTATTTCCGCTGGTTCCGCGGAATTTTCACTTATCGGCGTCTGAAACATAGTCTTTCATGGCGGCCTCTAAAAGCAACAGCTATTATCTATTATGTCCGATTAGGACGCTTGCGCGTGCAAGCCATAAATGTAAATGGGGACATCGCCATGCTCCGAAAAAAGACAGCAGCCTATGCACTCCTCGCGGTTTATGAAATCGCACAACAGCAACAAGGCGTGGCCGATCCGCTGGGCGTCCGCGCCGGCGACATCGCCTCGAAGCACAAGCTCCCGAAGGCTTATGCCGCGAAGATCCTCAGTCAGCTCGCCAGCGCCGGCGTCCTGCACTCGGATCGAGGTCCGCGCGGCGGTTTCAAGTTGAGCCGGTCGGTGGACAAAATCTCGCTCTTCGACGTCTTTCAGGGCGTGGGTGTTCTCGATTCGCAGCGTGCCCGAGGGCCCGTCGTGAAAGGGCTCCCGTCAGCCGTTCAAGCCGTCCTGGACCGCACGAACCAGGACGCGGCCAACGCCCTGCACGATCTATTCGTCAAGACGACCGTGGCCGACGTACTAAAGACGCAGTAGACCCGGGGAAGCCTTATTCAACAGGACGAGACGTTGGACCCGGCGTCGAATGACGCTCCTTGCGGTCGGGGTCGCGATAATCCGCGACGGCTTCGACGGCGGTCCAGTACGCCGCCTCCGCGTCGTATAGGTTGGAGTCACGATTGGACTGTAGCAATCGTTCCGCCGCGGCGGGGTTCTTGCGTTTGATCTTCTCGTAGTTCCTCTGAAACACGTCGTTGAGCTTTTTCCAGGTGCGAAGCTGATCGCCGACGATGTCGAAGATCACTCGCTCGACGCCATGGGCGTCTTTCGTCCGGCTCATGTAGAGGTCGTAGATCTCGTTCGGAGAATCGAAGAGGAGATAGACGCCATTTTCCATCCAATCCGGGTCGGCGGTGGAGAGCAAGCGCACGGCAAGTTCAACGCGGAGCGCGGGGTCTTTCGGCTTTCCGAGCAGCGCGACCACGCGGCTGGCAATTTCTTCGTTGGAGTCGGTCACGTACTCGATGAGTTCGGCGTCGGCCGAATCGCCCAGTTCCGCTAGGTGGCGATGGGCCGATTCCCGTGTTTTGAAATCCGGCGAGCCGAGATCGGCGACGAGCCGCGCGACGTCGGATCGCTCTCGAAGCCCGGGGCTTGCGATCCCTGGGCTTGGGCGGCTGGTGGGCTGTGATGCGGGCTGCGTCGTCGGGCCTGAGCCGACCGAGGCGGCGGAGAGCCCAGCCAGAATAATCGTTGGAAGTTTGGGGCACATCGCGTGAATCGTCCGATACGTCGCACGTTGCGACGACGTGATTCTACCAAATGGCTCGAAGGGCGAGCACGAGGACGGTCCCCGCAATCACGAGGGCGGCGGAGGTCTTCGCGATCATGCCGATCAGGCGGCCGATCGTGGCGAAAAGCCCGACCTTCGCAACGGCGGCCAAATCCTCTCGAACGCTCAACTCGCCGGCCAGCGCGCCGAGGAAACAGCCGATCATGCCTCCAATGATTGTCCCGATGATGGGGATCGGCACGGAAAGAAGGATCATCCCGGCCATTCCGCCGATGACGGCGCAGATCGAGGCCCGGCGGCTCGCCCCGCCCTTTCGCGCGACCACGAACGACGCCGCCAACTCGACGACCTCCGCGGTCAGCGCCGCCGCCGTCAGGGCGACGAGCCACTTCCAACCCAAGTAGCGCCACCCGTGGTACCCGTCGTAGCCGACCGACGCCGCAAGGATCAGCCATGTGCCGGGCAATTGAAGCATGGCAAGGAAGATTCCGGCGACGGCGAGCAGACAGAGAACGGCGAACAGAAAGTATTCCATTCCGGACCGATTACCCGCAGACGTTCACGTCATCCACGATGCCGACGATCACGCTGCGCACGGGCCCTTGCGGGTCGTTTAGCACTTGCCGCGCGCCGTTGCCTTCGTCGTTAACCAGCACGCGGTCGCCGACGCCGGCATCCACCGCATCCACCGCGATCACGTACCGGCCGGTCGGCTTGCACTCCGCGTCGAGGTAATCCACCACGAGCAACCGTCGGTTGGCGTAAAACGGATGATGGATCGTCGAGTAGATCGAGCCGCGAACGATGCCGAGAATCATGGAGCTACTCCGCCGCGACGTCGACGCCGTCGACGATGCCGATGATCGAATGATCGACCGGCACAAACCAGGGCTCCAGCGCCATCGCCGCCTCCCTCCCGCCTTCGTAATAGATGAGTTCGCCCGGCCCGGCCATCCGCGTCGCGTCGCAACA
>CAYMXF010000023.1:0-2327 GCA_964393935.1 uncultured Planctomycetaceae bacterium | reverse complement strand
GGTGCGAGAATCCTTTCTCGCACCTTCTTCCTGGAAATATGTCGTCCGAGCAAACATGGCCCGAAGATCGGCATCCACGCGCGGAATGACCGTCTTCCAGATGGGTTGATCGCGATGCGCGATCCGCGCCGTGCCGATCTCGACGGCGGCTTCGACGTCGGCTTGCAGACCGGCGAAGTGCGCAAGGCCCTTGCCGTCGAGCCCGTCGCCCAGGCGGATTTGCACGACCTCGACATCCGCGCCTTTCACGGCGGCGTCGGCGGCTTCAATGACGGCGGCGATCGTTACCGTCTCGATGATGCCCAGCGTGTCCTTCTCCCAATCGCCCCGGCGGCCGAGCACGGCCTCGTACACGCTCGGCGCAATCTCCGGCAAAAACACCCGATCGATGATGCAATCCGCGCCGATGCGCAGGCCCTCGACATACGACTCGTCCACCGCCGCAACCTGCCCGCTGAACAGAATCGCGTACTTCCCCGGGTGCAGCGTCCCCGCACGGATGATCGTCACCGTCGCCTTCTTGGAGATGGCGTCCGACGCCCGTGCGCCGGCGGCGATACTCCCAAACTCGATCAGCGCGATGGCAGGATGATCATTCACTAGGGCTCACACGATCCTGAAATGGTCCACGATGACGCAGCGCCGCTCGCGCGAGAACGATCGCGGATCGGTCATCCCTTCGCCGGTCGGGCTGGCGATGGAGAAAGAGCAGTAGCCCTCGCCGCCCTCGCCGAGGCCGGCGTAGATCGGGCCGTTCTTGACGAAGATGCTGCAATTGATCGCGCGGGCCATGTGGCTTAGGTGCCCCAGGTGCTTGGAGTGCATCGAGGCGGAGTGGCCAAACCCGTGCTCGGCCGCGACGGCCAGGTCGATCGCCTCCGCGACATTGCCGACGCGCGCGACGGGCATTACGGGCATGAGCTGCTCGGTCCAGATCAGCGGGTGGTCTACGGGTACATCCAGTACGGCGAGCCGCACGCTGTCCGGTACGCGCATGCCGATCTGCTCGAGGATCACATTGGCGTTCTTGCCGATCCACTTTTTGTTGATGACGCCCGGCTTTCGCGGTCCGCGCGTCTCCTCGAAGATGACCTTCTCGATCGCGGCGGTCTGCGGGCGAGTCAGGACGACGGCGTGATTCGCTTCCATCGCTTTCAGAAAACGATCGGCGACCGACGAGACGACGAAGACTTCTTTTTCGTCGGTGCAGACGACGTTGTTATCGAAAGAGGCCCCCAAGACGACGTCGCGGCCGGCCTTGTCAAGGTCGGCGGTCTCGTCTACCACGACCGGCGGATTGCCGGGGCCCGCGCAGATCGCCCGCTTGCCGCTGGCCATCGCCGCCTGAACGACGCCGGGGCCACCGGTCACGACGAGCAAGCGAACGCCCTTGTGCTTCATGAGTTCCTGGGCGCTCTCGATCGTCGGGTCGGCCATCGCGTTGACCACGTTCGGCGGGCCGCCGGCGCGGATGATCGCCTCGTTGATGAGGCCGACGTTGCGGCAGGAAACGCGCTTGGCATTGGGATGAACGTTGAAGACGACGGTATTGCCGGCCGAGACCATGCCGATTGAATTGCAGATGACCGTCGAGGTCGGGTTGGTCGTCGGCGTGATCGCGGCGATGACGCCGAAGGGCGCTCGCTCCATGAGCGTCAGGCCGTGGTCTCCGGAGATCGCCCGCGGTTCGATCGCCTCCGGTCCCGGCGTCTTGCGCGTCACCAGGCGGTTCTTGACGATCTTGTCCTCGACGCGGCCCAGGCCGGTCTCTTCCTGCGCGTCGCGGGCCAGGCCGATGGCGTGGACCAGCATCGACTCGCGAATCGCCGCGATCATCGTCTTGCGCTGTTCGAGGCCCAGTTTCGATAGCGCCTTGAAAGCATCTCTCGCCGCCGCGACGCACTCGTCGATCGTGCGAAAGACCCCCATCGGCAGCGCCCCGCCGCGTCCCAGCGACTCGGTCTGCGCCGGCGACAAAGCTGGAGCGGCCGGCGCCGCCGCGCGAAGCCGGTCCGCCACTCGTCGGGCGATGGTGTCGATTTGGGATTCGGAAAGTTGAGACACGGATTTCACTAACCAGCTTGAAATGACGAATTACCAATTACGAATTACGAAAGGAAAAAAACACACCTTGTCCGGCTTGCCTTCGTCATTTGTAATTCGTCATTCGTCATTTATTTCTTGTACTTCATCTCCCCGCCCACTTCCCATTGATCCACGATTGCCATCACCACCGCGTCCACGGGGCGCTTGTCGGTCGCGACCGTCTGCCTCGCGGACGAGCCGCTGGCGTAAAGGACCATCTCGCCGGGACCGGCCCCGACGGC
>CAYMXF010000022.1:4631-21476 GCA_964393935.1 uncultured Planctomycetaceae bacterium | reverse complement strand
GCGAGATGTCGAAGATGCCGACGGCGGCGCTGGCCTGGGCGGTCGCCCTGGCGGCGGTCATGTTCGCGCTTTCGAGTCGATTCTGGCGATACGGCCTGCGGCACTACAGCGGCGCGTCGGCCTAAGCCGTTCATGCGAGAGTCCTTTGCTAAGGGTTTATTACTGACACGATCACCATCCTTTCCGTTTTGGTCCCCCTCCCCCCCACAAGGAGGCTCAAGGAGCCGCAAAGAGACGCAATCGCGCCACGGGGGAACCCTGGAAAAGGGTGGAAAAGGCCGGAACGATAACCACAGATGAACGCCGATGGACGCTGATTGAGGAGTGTTTTTTTTGTTTGGTTGAACAAGCCTGAACAAGCCGGAACAAGGCTGAACGTGAACCACAGAGGCACCGAGACGCGGAGATTTTGGGGTTGAAAACGCTTGAAAATCTTGAATTTTACGTCGGTCGTCATCGGCGCGCGAAATCTCCGGTGATCGGCGCGGTGAAGTTTTGCCAGTGAGAAATGGAGAAATTCGGAGAAGAAAAAAAACGGCAAAACCGGCTAGATGCGTGACTTACGGCTGGCTGCCGATTTGTCCGTATGCCGGGCAATCGGATTTGGCAAAAATTCACGCAAAATAAGGACTTACGCGCGATGGGCTGAAATCGACCTCTGAAAAACCGCGTTTTCGGCTATGCCATCGCGGTATCAGGCGTGCGCCGTGCGCGGCTTTTTGAGCGCGCGTGCGCGAACATCCGGAGAATTGATTGTCCTGGCCGATGGCCGGCTCGGGGGCTGCTCGAAGGGCGTTCGAGGCGGTCACGCGGCGCGGCGCTTGCGGGCCAGGAAGCGGGCGAAGGCCCGGATCGCCCTGGCCGATCGGCCGAGCGGCGTCCGTCGATCTTCAACTCGAACTCGAATCGAAGGGCCTCGTCCAGCTTGCGGCGATGCACCGATCGCGGTCGTCGGCAGACCATGACGAGTGCGGAATCCCGCTCTTCCAGCGATGCCTGTCGGACATCCGCGAAGAACTCCAAGCACAGGCCGCGAATTTCGTCCGGGCCGAAGAACTTCTGAAATTGCTGTTTGGCCGTGCCCGCGCCCGTCACCAAAAGGCCCGGCTCGGCCGCGTCGGGGATGCCGAGGAAGGGGCTTTTCTTGTTGCGGACCTGGCCGAGCACTTCGCGGTATCTCGCTTCGTCCGTCGAACGGACCGCAACGACCACCTGCCGCGCGCCATCGGCCAGCGCCGCGAGGATCGTCAAGACGGCCCGGCGATCTTCCGGCCGAGCGATCGACGACAGTACGAACTGAGAGACGATAGTGTCCGGCCGCCATCCTCGCTCCAATCGCCCGAGCAAGCCATCGGCCAAGCGCCGGGCCAGCCGCAGCGAGACCTTGCCGCGCTCGCGCGGGAACGGCTCGAAGGCCATCGCATCGACCCCGATGCTGCGCTTGATCCAACCGATCTCCTGCCGGCCGCCGGCGCCGAAATCGAGAAGCCGATCGCCATAGAACGCGCGGAACGCTTCGCGATGTTCGCGGCGTCCGAATGAAAACTCCAACAGACCGATCGGCGCCTTGTAGCCGCGGCCGAGCGCCAAGCGCTTGCGGCGCATCTGCGCGTAGGTTGCGTTCTGGCGGAGTTGATCGGCGGCTGTCCGCTTGAAGAAATCCCAGTCGCCGGAGATCTGATTCAGCGCGACGTTCATCGCCTTTTCGACGGGCAGACTGACGTCGACAAAGATGGCCGGCGGGCGCTCGTACTCCGCCGCGCGTCGGTCCTTCGCACTTCTCAGGCGCTTGACCACTTCGGCATTGGCCCTGGCCCGCTGATGCCCGCCGACGATGTTTCCAGTCCTGCGATTGACCACGACCGGCATGATCCAGCCGAATCGAAGCAGCGAACCGACCAGGACGCGCAACGTGCGCGAGTCCATCTGACGCGGGTTGTAGTCGGCGGGGACGAGCGTCCTGTAACAGACGCGCTCCACGCGGTCCGCGATGAACACTCGGCGATGTTTTGAGGAAGACACTCACATGCCCGTTCTCCACAGCCGAAAAAGCCTTTGGAAGAGCGGCCGGCGTGTAAAATACTCGCGGGTGTTTGCGCACCTGCGAGCGCTTCCGGGCAAGCCATAGCCGGCCCGGCGCGCCGGTCCTTTTCAATCGAACCGGGTGCGATGCTAGATCGTGCGTGCGCGCCACGTCAAGAAAAAAACGGGAATCTATCCGGCCCCTGATTCCAGCGACAGCCGGCGGAGGGCATCTTCCGTGGCGGGGTCGAGAGCGCCGCGACTTCGCTGGACCGATTCAACGATGACCGTCAGCCGGGCGACAGCCATCGCAACATCCCGCATGATCGCCAGGGCCTCCGCGATCAGGCGAAACGGCAAGTACGCGATGAAGGCGCACACGAGGCCAGCACCGGCGGCGACGCTCCATGCGGTCTGATCCGAAAAACGCCAGGCGATCGCGGAGTGAATCGTGTAAGCGATCCAAGCCCCGAGCCCGATCGCCACAGTCGCGCCCGAGACGTTGAGGGCGAGAATTAGGAGCCGTGTCGCTGGATATGTCTTGCGTTGAGCCATTCCATCATCCGTGAGAGCATCATTTCACCTTGCGGCTCTTACCCTTTTTGGCGCTCAGTTCACTCTCGCCAGCCATTTTGGCTCCCAGTTTTTTTTCGCGATACTTCGGATGGCCCCAGTTCGCCACCAGATTGCGAATAGCGATTTCCTTCTCTGGTGTTTTTTGCGCCAGGCTCAAGATGTCCATCGCGGTCATCATTTCCTTGAAGTCAGGGGCGTCCAAATCGGGGTATATGTCGATTTTGAACCATTGCGAATTGAAATCCATCCAGTGGTCGATCGACTTGTAGTATGAATGCGTCGCGTTCCAAAAATTGTCCCAAGTCTGACGGGTCGCCCCCCCCGGTTCCATGTCAACCTTCTCTGGAGTGAAAGTCGGGTCAGAAAAAATTCTAACGTGATGGGCTCTCAACTCTCGGTATCGCGTTAGAAGCCGATCAAGCGCTTCCGCGATTGATCTCTTGCGCCGCAAAATTTCTTCCATGACAACGGCGTCAGGGAGTAGGCTGATGTTCTGCAAATCCGGCGGAGGATAATCATCTTCGCTCCAAAGCCAGTCGGATGGCACGCTGAGGAATCTGGCGATGGCGACCGCCGTGCCCGCAGCTGGCATGCGCGACTTCGGCGACTGCAAGTACGTCATAAAAGTGCTGTATCCAACCGAAATCGCCTTCGCGATCTCAGCGCGGGAAACCCTCTTTTCTTCTAGCAATAGCGAGAGTTTTTCAGCAGGTTTCACGCTCTTATCTTACTGAATTACAACAACTTGCAACCCTTGACGCAAATAATTGGAGATGGATAGACACTTTCTTGTTGACAGCACTATAAGATAGTGGTACTAATGTGTCAACATGTTAGCAACTCATGCTGTATCGAACGTGAAGAGCAAATCCGGGAAGTCGCGGCGCGGGCGCATGTCGGGCGTGACTTTCAATTCAGTCGCGCTACGCGATGCCATCACCGCCACCGGCAGGCCCAGAGAGCAGATAGCGGTCCGTGCGAGGGTCTCAATCATCACGTTGTACCGCGCCCAATCCGGGAAGCCAGTCATTCGCGCAATAGCGCAGGCCATCGCCCGCGCTGTGGGCGTCGGGCTTCGATCGCTCGTGGCGACGAAGTAAAGCAAACGAAGGCCGTCACGGCGGCGTGAGGAACTGTGGTGAGCGAAACTGACAGCAACGCGAATGCAGCCCTCCACGAGTGGATTGCGGCGCGTTTGGCAAGTGCGGGCGCGTACACCGTCGATCTTGCCGTCTCAGCGGCGGCACTCGCGGACCTTTCCGAATGCCCGGTCGGGAAAGTTATCGAGACCCTGAAATCGCCGATCGTCATCGACACTCAACCCGGCGCTAGCGTGGTCTTGCCGAGCCGATGCGTTTGGCCCATCGAGCCGGATACGAAGTTCTATATCGAGAAAACGGAAAGTGGCGTGCGCCACTGGCTCAAACTGATGGCGGACCTGAATGTTTACGCGATGACATATACGGAGCGGCTCGTCGTTTTCTTGGACATCGAACGACCTGCGGAACAAGCGTCCGCAGTCAAGGACGCCGCCGACGCGGCGTGAGGATGAACGAATGGAACGCTGTGAATCGAGAAACAAATTCGGCGTATGGCCGGGTGATTTGATCGACGCGATTCGCGGCGGCGCGCGGCACGGTGCCGAGCGCGTGGCACTGAAACGAAGTACGGGCGGATGGCCGGCTGTGATGGTCAACGTTTTGGTGACTTGACTTCTTGGGCTCGGCGTGAGCTTTTCGCCGCCCGCGAAAAGACACGTCGAGCCCTTTATTTCGCGGGCAAGGCGATGGATAAAAAACTCAGGATAAGAACGAAGACGCGAAGGCATGCGCCGATTGCCGGGCTGGACCGGACTCGGCGTTCTGCACTTCACCGACTCATCGACAAAACAAACCTCACCGCTCCCGAGATCGCAGAGCGACTCCGACTCAACGTGAAGCCCGACACATTGACGCGATACGCTTCGCGCCGCCGGAGGGCGCTTGGGCTTCAGACCCATCGCGGTCGGCCGAAGTCGAATCGCACGCGCGCGGACATCGCGGCGGAAGCGCTGCTCATTCACCTTGAAATGAGCGGCGACGCGGACATCGTCGATCAACTTCTCACGAAAGCCCTGGGGCTTCGTCTTGCGACGGGAGGTGAGCAGCAATGACCGCCCTTGCCGCGCAAGCAATGCCGCAAGTCCTGTCGGAAGGCTTCATGCCTCTTGCGGATGCCGCGTCGAAGATGGGCGGGATGAATCTTGGACATCTTCGGCGACTGTGCGCCGAGAGGTTCGAACCAGCCGGGCTTTCCTTCAAGCGCGGCGACGGATGGATCATCAGCAAGAAGGCCGACCCTCGACTCGGCGACATCGAGACGTGGGAGGCCCGCGATCATCGCCAAGCCGATGAGCTTCGGGACAAGGAAGGGTACAAGGCGAATGCGATCCGCAAGGCTGAACGCCTGCGCGCTTTGATCCTCGTTTTCTTCGCGTTCGTCGGGCATTCGCGAAGCGAGGGCGGGCTTTGCCGAGAGTTCGTGAACAAGTGCCTCGCCGATGGCACTTTCCGGGCGCGGGGAATCAAGGCGTACAAGCCGGACACCTTCCGCAAGCTCTGCGACGCCTATCGAAAGGGCGGGCTTCGGGCGCTGGTGCGCAAGCCCTACGCGGATCGCGGCAGTCTGGCGTTCGGCGCGAAGGCCCTGGCATACTTCATGCACGTCATGCAGGTCGGCCACGGGATTACCGTCTGCGATGCGATGAAGGACTTGTTCGGCTTCGTCATTCAAAACGGTTGGCGCTGTCACGACGATTGGAAGATCCCGGCGGTCCGGACGGCGCAAGAATGGTGGAGAAACAACATCCCCGAGCCCGCCAAGGTCTTGATCGCGGAAGGCCCGAACAAACTCCGCGCCAGGTGCATCCCGAAAATCGCTCGAAACGCCCTCGAAGACTTCGCGGCGGGCGATCTCTTGGTCTTGGACGAGCGAAACTTCGACTTCATGTGCCGGGCGCTGGGCGAGCGCGGCTGGTACACGTTTCGAGCGAAGCTCACAGCGCTACGCGATGAAGTCAGTGGGATGATCGTCGGCTGGTATGTCGGGAAGCGGGCCAACACGGACACGATCCTCGCGGCCTTGAACCAAGCCGTTATTGCAATGGAGACGACCCCGCGCGAGGCGATCTTCGATAACGGAGCCGGCGAAAAGGTCGTCGGCATGCCGCGGAAGGCCAAGCGGTGGGACGGCTTCGATCAAGGGCGAATCGCGACGGCGACAACCGCAATGAGAATAGCGGTTCACTTCGCCCGCGTGCGAGCGCCGTGGGCCAAGTCGATCGAGAGCAGCTTCGCGGCGCTCAAGGTCTTCGACCGATTTCAGGTCGCATTCACCGGCGGATCGCCGGCGGAGAAGCCCTGGGACATGGTGAAGTGGACGAAGGAAAACATCTTCGAGCTACCCACCGTCGATCAGGTCCGCGAGCAATTCGCCGCGTTCCTGGACGCCTACCACGAAGAGCCGCGACGAAGCGACTTTACCGAAGGATTGTCGCCGAGACAGGCGTTTCGCCAGTTCTACACGACGGCGCCGCGGCGGATCACACGGGAGACGCTGGACGCTCTTTGCCGAAAGATCGTCGGCCCGGTCAAGGTCGGCCGCGACGGCGTGAGGCACGATCGGCTGCGCTATGGCACGCGCGACGAAGCAGTCTTCAAGCTGCAAGGCCGGCAGGTCTGGATGGCGGTCGATCCGATTGAGCGGGACAGCGTCATCCTCTGCGAGCAGGACGGGACGCCGATCTGCACGGCGAACGTCGATCGGCCGCTGGGTTACAAGAGCGACGAGGTCCGCGAGGCGATCGCGTTCCAGCGGCGTTGCGAAAAATCCGTCAAGCAATACGCATCGTCGCGCGACTATCTCCTGAAAACGACGCCCCAGCAAATCGCCGAGCGGCGCAAGCTGGCCGCCAAAGAGCGGCAGATTACCGATGAACACCTTTCGCCTAGACCCGAGCCGATCAGCATCGAACTTGTGCGACCGGACATCGCCGTGGCAGCGGAGAAGGTCAAGCGCGCGGCGGGGGCGGAGGCGATGCGTCGATTGAGCGGTGTGAACGCGGCGGCCAGCGCGGTGAATGCGAGCCGGCGTCGACGGGTTGACTTTACGGAATTGGCATCCAGGAGCGAACCGTCGCCGGATGAATTGGAAAACGCGGCGCCGCGGCGCGTCGTGGACTGGTCGAAGGTAGCGGAGGCAAACGATGAACCCCCCGAATGATCCGCCGGCAGGACGCTCGGCATTCGATCAATTCGGCATGGATGCCAGACTGGAAGCAAGGATGTTCGACCCAGACAAACCCATTACAGAAGAACAGCGGGACGCCCTCGTGCGGGAATTGCTTTCCTATCGGGACAGCCACGGCGCGACGAAGGGGAAGCCGATGCCCTGGGATGATCTCGGCGGGATGATCGGCGTTTCCAGCTCGAGCTTGAATGAGATCGCAAGGGGGACGTATAAGGCCGATCCGGCGGGAGTGCTCCGCAAGGTCGATCAATTCCTCGCGGACGAGCGGATCAAGCTGGGGCGCTTCGACGTTCGCAGCTTCACGCACATTTCGCTCACCCACAAGATCAAGGGGGCGATCGAGAGCGGTCTCAAACGAAACAAGATGCCCGTCGTCATCGGCGAACCAGGCAGCGGCAAGAGCGCGCACGCCCGCTGGTTTGTCGGCCAGAGGGAGGGCGCGGTTTTGATCGAGCCCGATGACTTCGATTGCGACGAACGTTGGGTCGTCGATGCCCTCTACACGGCGTTCGGACTGTCGGCCTATCACAGCCATCGACGCGAGAAAAAGCGATCCATCGTGAATTATCTCCGCAAGCACAAGGCGGCGGTGATTGTCGTCGACGAGGCGCAAAAACTGACCCGTGGCGCACTAGAAATGCTCCGCCGGCTCCATGATCTCTCCGATCCGACGGGCCGTCGGAACATTTCTATCGTCTTCTTCGGCGATCCTGACTTCTACAAGCTCATCGTCAAGGCACGCGGCGGGCAGCGTGTCCCGCTCACGCCGCAAATCACGCGGCGGATGTATCCGATTTTCGACATTGCGCGTCACGGCTGCGATTTCGACAGCAATGGGAATGCGAAGCCGGGGACCGTGTATAAGCGGTCTGACATCGAGGCGATCTGTAGAAATCAGCGGGTCAGAGTTCTCCGCGACGACGCGCTCGGATGGCTCGTGCGGATTGCGAATCTTTCCGGGCACGGGTCGCTCGGCATCGCGATGCTGGTCATGGAAACGGCATACGACCTGCGCGAGGGCAAGTTGGTCACGATCGATGACTTGCAACTCGCGCTATCAACCGTGCTTGGCCCGGAGGAAGCGGACCTCATCGACGAGCAGGTCGAACAAACGGCGCCGCGGCAGTCCGCAGCGAGGGCTGGATAAATGGCGTTTGAAGTTTTGGAAGCGTGCGGCGGGCGATCGCGGATACCGCGGGGGCGGGTCTCGGTCAGCGCGCGCGGCATGGGCCGCTTCAATCTCGCGGACTTGAAGGCCATCGGCGTTGGCACGCGGGCGACGATCCTCATCGACCGCGAGCAGCTTCGGTTGGCGATCCGGGCTCCGCTGGAATGCGAGTCAGGCCAGTTGGTCGGAGAGGAAGGCGTAGGGCCTTGCCGCGCGATTTGGCTCGGCGGGGCCCTGCGGGAGATCGGCGTCGATCCGAAGCTCGCCCACGGCTGGCACGTCTGCCCGCTGGTCGAAGATCGAATTGAAGTCCGCCTGGAACTCGGCAAGCGCCGGAAGGCGGCGGGATGATCCGATGACGTTTGTTTGTTCACAAGTTCATGATGGTCGCTCCTACAGGACGACGTGCAGCGTTCGGTTTCAGACTCCTGAACGCTTGGCCCCTGTGGCGGCGACGACGCGGCGAGGGTGTCATTCCCCTCGCCGCTGCCTCCTGCCCCGGCCGGGCATCCTTCCGGCCGGGCTTGCTCACAATCGCGTTGCGGTGGATCGATTCCACGCGACGCGCGTTTATTTCACGGTTGATCCTTCTGCCCCCGGGGGTGAGTTTGCTTAGAGTGCTTTCCTCATTCCCGGGGCTCCTTTGTTCTCTGCTCGCGACAGAGCGACATGGTATTTCAGCAGCCGATCTATCTGTCCGTAGGCGTTTTGGAGTAGCGAGATCGTGACGGCGATGATTGTGAAGACGCGAGAATCGAGGCGGGCGCTGGGTTCAGGACGGCGCAGTCGAACAGCCTGCGCTGAGCGCCCGGCTTCGGTTTCGGGATCCAGCATGGATCGCTTCGTCATACAACATCAGCGTCACAAAATCGCGGTGCCTGATGCGTTACTCCTGAGCAGGGCCGACGACTGCTATCTCGCGATTGACGACGACGCACAAATTGTCGCCGCGAACGTCTGGGGAAATCACTGCTATCGAGAATGTGCTTGCGGCGAATCGGTCCGTGTGTGCGCCGTCGCCTGGCAGGAGGTCGATTCAGTGATCGATCGCCTGCGTGAACGCGGCCACGGCATCGCCGTCGCCGAAGAAATGGAAGAGCCAGATCCCGAGAGCGGATTCGCCCGGACGGCCATCGTTCGGATTTTCAAGTCCGCCACGAAGGCCGATCGAAGGGCCTTCGATGCAGAGCCCGGCGGGGCTCGCTCGCCGTCGCCGGCCTTGATCCGTCAGATGGTCGACGCGATGTCGATGCTCGATGAGGACAACCAACAGCGGGCCATCCGCATGGTGAATCGCCTCCGCGAGCTTCTCGACGATCCGGAGGCCGAAGGCTTTGACGGAGACGACGAAGGGGCTCGCCACTTGCTTCGATTCATCGGGGCGGAGGAAGGAGGCGACGATGCGCGTTGACCTGAGCAAATACGACCCTGAGAAGCGAGCGGCCGAACTCCGCGAGTTGGCAATCGATAGCGGCTTCGCTAATCCGCTTCGCACAGCGATCGAAGAAGTGTGTCGCCCGGCGCGGTCGTTGCTTTTGGGGATGTGTGTCGGCGGGCTTGAATGGTCATCCATCCGGAGCATATTGAGCGGCATCGGCGACAGGCCGCTGGGACCTCCGCTCCGCGAAGTATTGTCCGGATCAATCTTCCGCTTGGGGCTTCCGCGATCACACCCGTTCGGAGTCCTGGGGGTTCGAGATGTTTTGAAAAACGGATTGCGCACGACCGCCGCGTCGACGGTCTGCATTCACACACTGCACGGAGGCTTTCTACGTGGCAAAGTTCAACCTGTCGATCAAGTCGCCGCCGCTCACGGTCCGATCCGAGAGCGGCGAATTCCAACTCCTTCATAAGTATCTTAACGGTCTCGAGCGCGCCGCCGCCGTCGAAGCGCTCGCCCGCGGGATTTCGATCGCCCAAGAAATCATGTGGGAACACGTCATTGGCTGGGAAGGCGTCGAAACCGAAGACGGCGCGCCGATGATGTTCCAGCGATTGGGTGACGACGGGCACCGGGTTCACTCCAATCTGCCCGCCGTGATGGGGCGGATTCCGTGGGCCGAACAGCTTCGGGTCTTGCTCATTCAATACGCGATGAACGGCGTGCGGCTGGCCAAGTTCCGGGCGCTCATTGCGGACTTTGTGACCGACCCGGCGGACCTGGACATGCTCGAAAAGGAACTCGACGGTTTTTTCTCGAAAGCGAGCGGCGCGCTTTCGAAGGCACCCGCCGCCTAATTCATTACCGAAACCTGTACGAATGGATCAATATTCCCGTGCCCGTGGACCTATCAGAACTGCCGGCCATCATGGAAGACAACCTCATGAATCTTATCACCGCGCGAGACCCGTTTGTCGTCGGTGACAGAGGACGCTGATGTCTACTTTGAACACGATGCGATTCGGGTTGGAAATCTCCGCGAAGGACAACACCGGACCCGGTCTCCGCAGCGTTCTTTCTTCCATTACCAATTTGGCGATCAAGCCGATCACGATTCCATTCAAGATTGGCACCGGAGCGCTCGGCATCCTGCGGGACATCAATCTCGGCCTTGCGCCCGTGATACGAGGTATCGATCAGCTCGTCACTCGCGCCGGACATCTTGAAACCGCCCGCAAGAGTTTCGAGTCGTTGACCGGTTCGAGCGGCAACAAGGCGACGTACATGGCGCGGCAACTCGTCGATGCCGCGAACGGAACGCTTCGTCTTTCCGTGGCGATGCGTCTGGCCAACAAGGCGCTGTCCGATGGATTCTCGACGGACAAGCTCAACACGGTTTTCCGATTCGCTTCATTCAAAGCTGCTTCAATCGGCGAAGACACTGAGGGCGTGATAGGCGGCCTCCTGCGCGGGCTTGGAACCGGAGACTTCCGGGCGCTCAAGCAATTCGGCCTGGATGTGGGCGACGTTGCAGATAGTTACGCGCGGATCAAGGGCGTGGGGGCCTTCGACGACCTGCCCTACGCCGAGCGACGCGCGGTCGTCATCGCCGCCGCGCTCAAGAAAATGGTAGAGGAGAGCAGAAAGATCGGGCTCAGCGGCAAAGAGCTTATTTTTGTCTGGGAGGGATTCAAGAATTCGATCGGCGACGCGGCCGACTCCATCACCCGCGTCGTCGCCGGATCGAAACAGTTCAAGGCCGTCCTCGAATCGATCAAGAGCATCGGGCAGGGAGTGGCCAAGTTCCTTGAAAACGGCGGGTCTATCGTTGACGCGATGGCCGCCGGTCTGAAAGTTGTGGGCGCGGCCTTCCTTGATATCGGAGAGAGCGCCGGGCGGATGATTGCGGCAGGCATCATGCGCGGCATCCTGGCAGCGGCACCGGACTTGGCCAAATCGCTCGGCATCGAAGAGGGGAACATCGTCAAGATCGAAATGGGCATCGGTTTCGAGCGGTTCCACAAAGCTGTGGACGACTTGAAAAAAGTCATCGGCCCGGCAATGGGCGGTGGCGGAAAACCAGGCGATGGTGGGCCGCAACGCGAACTGACGAAGGCCGAACAGCGCAGAATCAAGGGCGAGCTTCGGGGCCTGGATCGGGAAGAGAGCAGGGCCCGCGGCGACACGGACTTTGCGATCCGCCGAGACGCCGCCCGCCGCGCGAACGAAGAAATCAGGGGACGCGCGGCGGCCGGCGAACAGATCGACTCAGGCGAACGCAACCGGATCATTCAGCGGATTCGCAAAGAGGAAACAGACAAAAGACTGGATGACATCCGCGCCCGCCGGGCCGCCCTAAAAGAGCGTTTGGGCGGCGGCGGCGCCGGAGTCTTTGGAGGGGGCGGCGGCGCTGGCGGAATTGTCCAGGGCGGTGGGTTCGCAGGTCCGGCGGCTCAACCGTCCGGCGGATCGATCGTCGGCTCAGGCGACGAATCGCAGGCTGACAGGGGCTCGCGCGCAGCGTCCGGAACTTTTCCGCGCGGGCGGCTCACGGGCTGGGGCGGATCACCCTTGTCCACGCGCCACCGTGAAACAAAACAAGAGCTGGCCGATCGTCTGCGCAAGCAGGGGCGGATGCAGATCGAGGCCCTGCCTCAACAGATTGCCGACGACATCGGCAAGCTAGTCTCGAATTTCCGATCGGGCTTCATGGGCGGATCGCTCAATGCGCAGGACCGCGATTTCTTCGTCAAGTCGGCGATGGGCGATATTGAGGCGTTGGATCGGGCCACTCGCGGCAGCGGCATGGGCGGGCGTGGATTCTCAATTGATCGATTCAAGCTCCGCGACGGGACGCCGCTCGGCAAGGTGCTGAATGAGTTCGAGGACTTCCTGGGCCGAGAGCGCGGCGTCAACGAGCCGGAAGGGCCGATGGGCGCGCGGCGGAGGATTTCACCGGAGAGGGCGCGGCTTCGGCGGATTCGGGGCCGCTCGGCTGACAGGGCTTACGGCGCTGGGCTTCGGATGTTGGACGATGCTCAGGGTCGGCTGATTGATTTGTCCGATGAACAAAGCCTCCTGACGCGGCGTGGGCTCGTTGACATTGCCGGCGCGGGACGGATGGAGCGGTATAGCCGCACGCGCCCCTCTGAGTTGGGGCCAAGGCCAAATGCTGATGGGATCATTCCAGGTGAGACGCCCCAAGAAACGGCAAGACGTTGGGCTCGCGAAAAATTTGCCGGCGGCCGTCTACGCGCTGGAGACCCGATCGATGACGGTACGAATGGGCTGCTTCGAGCCGTCCATGATGCTATATGGAGAATGGACAAGGAAAAAGAGGCCCACGGCCGGTTCGCGGAAGGCGTCGGCAAGATCGATCAGGGCCGCCAACTCGAACCGCTGATTAAGCAACAGGAGAGAGGCATTGCGACCATCGAAAGAATGCTCAACGAAATCAGAATGCTCCGAAGCGATGTCTCCGCTTCTTTGAGTTCACTGGGCACGTCACTCGGCGTCCAGGCCGCGAAGCTGCCGAGCAAGTGAATTGACCATGACCGTGAAGGTAAAAACCGCAAAGCGAAATCGAGGCTTCGACGACCGGGCTTCATCGCGACGAAAGCCTGCCGGGCAGCGCGGCCGGTCTGTCCAGCATTGCGCCCCGGACGATCGTATCCGCCGCGTGGCGATCGCATTCGCCGCGTTTGAAGCATGGATGGCCCTGGCCGGGCAGCGCGCGCGGGAATCATTCCGGGTCTATCCGGCAATCGAATTGCGCGAGCGCTTCGCCACGCTGGAAACGTCGATCGCCAATGACGTCGACGCAACCCCACCGGCGGGATGCAAGGCGCTGGCGTCCATCCGACAAAGCATCCACAGCGAACTCCGTGAGACGAGCGGGCGCGAGATCGCCTTCGGTGCGTTTTTCGTTGACGAGGCCGGGCGCATCGTGGAGCTTTTGAAACTCTACGCCCGCGAGGCGGGCTTCAACGATAAGGAACTCGCGGCGTCGGCACGCCGCGACACGGAAAAACTGACCTAAACCAATTTGAAAGGATGACCATGAGCACAGCGACAATGACAGCGGACAGCCTGGCTGACCAGGTCGAAATATCGGATGAAGAAATCGGCTCCATCAAGAAGCGTTTGGCGGCCGCTGAATCGGAAGCGATTGAGTCCGTGGCCGATGAAGCCGCGTACAAGCGCGCTTCGGAAAAAACGGCGGCGATCTCGCTCGAATTGCAAAAGGCCCAACAAATGCGCGAGCGGCGGAACCTCGCCTATGAGGACCGAAACAGCAATGAACTCGCCAAGTTTAACGCCGAACTGCGCCAGGCGAAGAATGAAATCATCGCACTGCGGAACAAATTCGGCTTCCAATCGGCGACGCTTCGGGCGGAGGCTCTGGCAACGCCCAAGGCGCTAAATCTGGCGGTCGATCGCGAAAATTTAATCCATGACCATGCGATCATGGCATTCGATCGCCTCTCCGAGATAGTCGGAAATTCGTCACTCGCGATTCATGCGTCCCAATTGGTTCAACTGCTAAAACTGCATCGAGAACGGCATCGCATCAGTTTGGAAATCTCCACAATCGACGATCGCTGTCGCCTTGAATTCAACGAGTGGTTTGTCAGCGGGCTGAGGGGCCATTTCGCTCATTGCCCTTATCCAACGGAGACGATGGCAATGTTCGAGTCCCTGATAAAGAAGGCCCTCAAGGAGAGCGCGGCCATCGAGGCGAAGGTCAAGCCCTTGCAGGGAGAGCTGGACAGCGTGAATCAGAAGATCGGCGAGATCATGGCCAGCCTGTCCGCGTCGTGACGGATGCGTTGCCCCGCGCGGCGGGGGCAGAGAGCGATCGCCCCGTACAGCGGGGCGCGGAGTACCAAAGATGACGACATGCTGTGTTGAAGCGGGCGGGGAACTGCGGTGCATCGTTTGCGAGATCGCTACGCCGATTCCCGTTCCGTCGCGGGTCTTGCTTATCCCCTGGGGCGACGTTCAATCGGCCAGCGGGAATTTCAAAGTCGATGACGAGTCGGCCCGGCTCATCGCGGCTCAACTCAGCGAGCGCCGCGTCGAAATACCCATCGATTATGAGCATCAGACCTTGGGCGGGGAATTCGCATCCCCCGACGGCACCGCTCCCGCCGCCGGCTGGATCAAGGGGCTCGACATCCAACTCGGCGTCGGCATATTCGGCCGCGTGAACTGGACGCCGCGCGGCGGCTCGGCCGTTGCCACGCGCGAGTACCGCTATCTGTCGCCCGTCGTTTGGGTTCGCAAGAGCGATGGCAAGGCCATCGGACTTCATTCCGTCGCCCTGACCAACAAGCCTGCGATCGCCGGCATGTCCGCGATCGTCAATTCGTCGCGGACGGGCGAGTACGCGAAGCAACACGTCGTCGATTTCCGCACCGACCCGATCATTGCGAACCGCGAAAGGTTTAACCCGTCACGGATGGGCGAGTACATGGGGATCGCCGAGTATGCGAAGCAACACGGCGTCAGTTTTGACAAAGCCTTTGCGGACTGCCGCCCCGACCCGATCATTGCGAACCGCGAAAGGTTTAACCCGTCACGGATGGGCGAGTACACGCGGATCGCCGAATATGCGAAGCAACATGGCGTCAGTTTCGAGAAGGCCGTTGCGGACTGCAGCGCCAACCCGATCGGCGTAAATGGCTAAGTCGCCAGTTTAACTGAGGAACGAAGGCCGTGAACGAAGCGATTCGAGAATCCGCAATCATGGAAGGCGAGCGAATCACGCCGCCCCAGCGTCGCGCCTTATTCGCCGCCGCCGGCGATCGCGGGCTGTCGATCGACGACATCCGCGACATGACGCCGGCCGGATCGATCTCGGCCCTATCCAGGGCGCAGGCAAGCGATCTCCTGGATCGGATCAATTCGGGCACGGACTTTGACCAGCGGCGCCGCCGGCGACCGCGAGGGCCGCGCCGCCCGAAGGGTGTGTTCGCAATGGCGAGCCCCGCTCAGCGGGCGAAGATCAAATCGCTCCGGATCGACCTTGGATGGACGGCCGAAGGGCTCGTCGGCTTCCTGGCCGACCGTCACTACTCGCACGGCGGCCCCATGTCGAAGATCCTCACGACCGCCGACGCCAGCGAGGTTATTGAGCTTCTAAAGGCCGTCATGCGCAAGCAGGTGGCCGCCAGAGCGAAGAGAACAAGAAATGCCGCGTCAAACCAGGGGGACGACGACGCAAGGCGAACTGAAGCTGCCATGGGCGACGTTTGGTCATCGGATCGCGACGCTGACGAATTGACTTCGGCGGGCATTCGAGGCCACGTCGAAGGACCTTTGTAGGCCGGGTGGAAGACAGGTTGTAGGGCTGCATCGGAAAGCCCGGAGAGGGCCAATCGCTCTTTTTTTGCGCACTATTTCTTGGCAAAATTGCTGCGCTCTTGGCAAAATTTCGATGCGCCCACCATCCGGGGCCGCAGGTGCGTGGTGTTTGACGGAATCGGCGGGTCTCGCGTTTGCTCGACGCTGCCCTCCATCGCAGCCGCACCCGGCGGCGATTCTCTTGCCTTCCGAACATTAGCCTTGCTCAGCGCACAACAAGAATCAGTGGCCAGAGGTCGGGGATTCGTGGTCCGTTCAAGAAAAAGGCTTGAGGCGTGAGGGGCGGCGGAGGAAACGGCGAAAAGTCGGAACGATCCACAGATGTACGCCGATGGTGCGGATGGGTAGGAGCATGGGCCTAATTGTCGGATAGCGATTTTGGGGGGCTGTTGTCCTATCTTGGAATCTATAGCCCAAGTTCGGCGAAGTCGGCTGCACGTCGTCGATGCCATCCGCCAAGTAAATTAGGTCTTGGAGTCGACTACTGTCGCGGCTCCACTCGTGCCCTGCTCAGCAGGACGGAGGTCGTAAACAAAGAAAACCATGCCGAGCTGCGCCCGGTGCGAAAACTCGATGCGGCACAGCGCCGACTGGGGTGCCTGGTTCTGGAAAACCTCGCGGTACCTCGCAAGCGATACATCCGCCCAATGTATCCGCTCTGATTCCGGTCTCTTCGTTGGGTAGAGACGCACGTTGATCGTCTTCGTTTCGGCGTCCACATCGATCGGCGATGACTCCAACATCGTCGAATACTTTACCTGGCCGTCGCCCTTGTCCTTTGCGTCCATCTGCCACAATGCCACGATGAGGCCGAGGATAGGCTGACGGAAGGTATTGGCTAGAACGATCAGTGCGCTCCCATCCCTGTCTAGCCGGTACTGAAAGCCTTCCGGGAACGAGACCCATGCGGCATGTGCTGCCCATCGGCTCCGCCGCTGTTCCTCGACGCTGGCCTCCATGGCCTGCGCTGATCTGCGAGCGATGTTGACGCTCTGAAATGTTGCCGCAGCCATCCACAGTGTGAAGACCGCGTAAATCACCGTGA